>NZ_JBDJLM010000046.1:0-40163 GCF_039673365.1 Pseudomonas sp. TWI923
CTCCCACGCAGGCTACGTGGGAGCGGGCTTGCCCCGCGATAGGGCCAGTACAGGCAACGTCGAATTCAGAGGGTTTTGTTAGCCCCAGGCCCGATCATCCGCGCCAGCCCCAGGTTCTTCAGCGCCAGCTGCAGCGAGCTGTGGATAACCTGCGGGTTGTCATGGCTCATGGCATCGACCAGCAACTCCTTGGCCTTGCTCATGTTGATCTGGCGCAGCATCCATTTCACTTTCGGCAAGTTGGTGGCGTTCATCGACAGGCTGTCGAAGCCCATGGCCATCAACAGGATCGCCGCTGCCGGGTCGCCCGCCATTTCACCACAGATGCTCACCGGCTTGCCTTCGCCATGGGCGTCGCGCACCACGGTGTTCAAGGCCTGTAGCACGGCCGGATGCAGGTAGTCGTAGAGGTCGGCGACCCGCGGATTGTTGCGGTCGACCGCCAACAGGTACTGGGTAAGGTCGTTGGAACCGACCGACAGGAAGTCCACCTGCCGCGCCAGCTCCTTGGTCTGGTACACCGCTGCGGGGATTTCCACCATCACGCCCACCGGCGGCATCGGCACGTCGGTGCCCTCGTCACGGACTTCGCCCCAGGCCCGGTGAATCAGGTGCAGCGCCTCCTCCAGCTCGTGGATGCCGGAAATCATCGGCAGCAGGATGCGCAGGTTGTTCAGGCCCTCGCTGGCCTTGAGCATGGCGCGGGTTTGCACCAGGAAGATTTCCGGGTGGTCGAGGGTGACACGGATGCCGCGCCAGCCGAGGAACGGGTTCTCTTCCTTGATCGGGAAGTACGACAGCGCCTTGTCGCCACCGATGTCGAGGGTGCGCATCGTCACCGGCAGCGGGTGGAACGCCTGCAGCTGCTCGCGGTAGATCGCCAACTGCTCCTTCTCGCTGGGGAAGCGCTGGTTGATCATGAACGGCACTTCGGTGCGGTACAGGCCGACACCCTCGGCGCCACGCTGCTGGGCGCGCGCCACGTCGGCGAGCAGCCCGGTGTTGACCCACAGCGGCATGCGGTGGCCGTCCGGGGTGATGCACGGCAGCTCGCGCAGGGCGTCGAGCCCCTGGGCCAGTTGGCGCTCCTCCTCGACCACGTCGCGGTATTGCTTGCGCAGCACTTCGCCGGGGTTGGTGTACACCTCGCCCTTGTAGCCGTCGACGATCAGCTCGATGCCGTCGACTTTCGAATACGGCAGGTCGACCAGGCCCATGACCGTGGGGATGCCCATGGCCCGGGCGAGAATCGCCACGTGCGAGTTGCCCGAGCCAAGCACCGAGACCAGGCCGACCAGCTTGCCTTCCGGCACCTCGCCAAGCATGGCGGGGGTCAGTTCTTCGCTGACCAGGATGGTGTTGTCCTGGTACACCAGCGACTGCGAACGGGCTTCCTGCAGGTAGGCGAGCAGGCGACGACCGAGGTCTTTGACGTCGGAGGCGCGCTCGCGCAGGTAGTCGTCGTCCATCAGTTCGAAGCGGTTGACGTGCTCGCCAACGACCTGGCGCAGCGCACCCTGGGCCCACTGGCCGGTCTTGATGACCTCGGTCACCTCGCCACCAAGGGCGGCGTCCTCGAGCATCATCAGGTAAACGTCGAACAGCGCGCGCTCTTCCGGGCGCAGCTGGGTGGCCAGCTTGGCCGACAGCTTGCGCATGTCTTCGCGCACGCCTTCGAGGGCGTTGTTGAATAGTTTGAGTTCGTTGTCGATGTCTTCGACGGTCTTGTCCGGCACCACTTCCAGATCAGCCGGCGGCAGCATCACCACGGCGCGGCCGACCGCGGCCCCCGGCGAGCCCGGCACACCGACGAAGCGCGCCTCCTGGATGCCCTTGCCCTGGCGGCCCAGGCCGCGGATCGAGCCGGTGGCCTCGGCATGGGCGATAACCCCGGCGAGCTGGGCGCTCATGGTGACCAGGAAGGCTTCCTCGCCTTCATCGAACTGGCGGCGCTCTTTCTGCTGGATGACCAGCACCCCGACCACGCGGCGGTGATGGATGATCGGTGCACCGAGGAAGGAGGCGAATTTTTCTTCGCCGGTCTCGGCGAAGTAGCGATAGCGGGGGTGGTCGGCGGCGTTTTCCAGGTTCAGCGGCTCTTCCCGGGTGCCGACCAGGCCGACCAGGCCCTCGTTGGGGGCCATGCTGACCTTGCCGATGGAGCGCTTGTTGAGGCCTTCACTGGCCATCAGCACGAAGCGGTTGGTCTCAGGATCGAGCAGGTAGACCGAGCAGACCTGGCTGCCCATGGCTTCCTTGACGCGCAAGACAATGATACCCAACGCCGTCTTGAGATCTTTGGCGGAGTTCACTTCCTGGACGATCTTGCGCAGCGTATTGAGCATGGCTCGGGGTCGGACTCCGTCGTCAGTCGCGCGTCAGCAGGCGCGGGGCTAGCTCTTTCAGGGCGCGTCGGTAGACCTCGCGCTTGAATGTCACCACCTGGCCCAGCGGATACCAGTAGCTGACCCAACGCCAGCCGTCGAATTCCGGTTTGCCAGTCAGGTCCATGCGCACCCGTTGCTCATTGCTCACAAGGCGCAGCAGGAACCACTTTTGCTTCTGGCCGATGCACAGCGGCTGGCTGTGGGTGCGCACCAGGCGCTGGGGTAAACGATAACGCAACCAGCCACGGGTGCAGGCAAGAATTTCCACATCGTCGCGCTCAAGGCCGACTTCTTCATTCAGCTCGCGGTACAGGGCGTCTTCCGGCGTCTCGTCAGGGTTGATGCCACCCTGGGGGAACTGCCAGGCATCCTGGTTGATCCGCCGAGCCCATAGCACCTGCCCGGCATCATTCGTAAGAATGATCCCGACATTGGGGCGAAAACCATCCGGGTCGATCACGGCAGCAACCTCGCAAACGCATGTCGCGGCATTGTTCCACAAAGCTTGCGAGCGCAGCAACGCGCCCGCCAAGCTTATGTGCAGCGAGGTGAAAACTCCGTATTGTGCGGGGCTTCCCGAGGGCTTCTGCGAGACATTCCCATGCGCCTGGCTTTATTCGATCTGGACAATACCCTCCTCGGTGGCGACAGCGACCACGCCTGGGGTGACTACCTGTGCGAACGGGGCATCCTCGACCCGGTCGCGTACAAGGCACGCAACGATGCCTTCTATCAGGACTACCTGCACGGCAGCCTGGACCTTTCGGCCTACCTGGCCTTCTCCATGGAAATCCTTGCCGCTACCGAACCTGCACAGCTTGCGCAATGGCACCGCGAGTTCATGCGCGACTGCATCGAACCGATGATCCTGCCCAAGGCCCTGGCGTTGCTGCAGCAGCATCGCGAGGCCGGCGACCAGCTGGTGATCATCACCGCCACCAACCGCTTCGTCACCGCGCCCATCGCCCGCCGCCTGGGCGTGCGCGTGCTGCTGGCGACCGAATGCGAAACGCAGGACGGGCGCTATACCGGGCGCAGTACCGATATACCCTGTTTCCGTGAAGGCAAGGTGACGCGGCTGAACCGCTGGATGCTGGAGAACGGCTTCGACCTGGAAGACAGCTGCTTCTATAGCGATTCGATGAACGACCTGCCGCTATTGGAGCAGGTGACCCATGCCGTGGCGGTGGACCCTGACCCGAAGCTGCGCGCCGAGGCGCAGCGGCGCGGGTGGCCGGTGATTTCGTTGAGGGTTTGAGAATGCCGGGGCCGCTTTGCGGCCCAATCGCCGGCAAGCCGGCTCCCACAGGGGAAGTGCAAACCCGATCCGTGTGGGAGCCGGCTTGCCGGCGATTGGGCTGCAAGGCAGCCCCAAAAGGGCCTACACCGGTTTGGCGCCCATCAAGCCTGCGATGGACAGGAAGCACACGCCGCTGAACACCGCCAGCGCCAGGGTGAACTTCAACCCCACCACCTCGGCCTTGCGCAGCCGGTTCAAGCGCACCAGCAGCCACCACACGGCAAAAGCGCCAACGGTATAGATGACACTGGACGCCAGCACCCAGGTCTGCCCCAGCGGCCAACCCACCAGGTGCACCAGCCACCAGCCAGTGAACGGCATGCTCACCAGGCACAGGCCCATCAGCAGCCAGACGAACACCAGCGGCCGGCGCAGCAGTTTGGCGTAGGCCTCGGCATCGCCTTTGCGACGGGCGTAGCCGGTCCAGATTGCCAGGCCCAGCGCGCCGAGCAACAGCAGCGCGGTGGCGAGGATGTGCAGGGTCTTGAGGGTGGTCAGGTGTTCCATTTCAAAGGTGTCCTTCAGCAGGCCTTGTTGCGCTGCCCTCTTCGCGGGTAAACCCGCTCCCACAGTTTCAAGGATGGCCTGTGGGAGCGGGTTTACCCGCGAAGGGCTCCTACGCCCAGCTTAGCCAGTTAACCCAAAAACAGCCGGTAAGCCGGGTTCTCGGTCTCGTCCCAATACGGATAGCCAATCTTGGCCAGCGCCGCCGGCACCAGGTGACGCTCGTCTTCCGGCACCTGCAGCCCCGCCACCACGCGGCCATCGGCGGCGCCGTGGTTGCGGTAGTGGAACATCGAGATGTTCCAGCGCCCGCCCAGTTTGTTGAGGAAGTTGAACAGTGCGCCCGGCCGCTCGGGGAATTCGAAACGCAGCACGATCTCGTCGCTGGCCCCGGCCGAGTGGCCGCCGACCATGTGGCGGATATGCAGCTTGGCCAGCTCGTTGTCGGTCAGGTCGATGACCGGGAAGCCTTGCTCGGTCAACTGCTGCACCAGTGCCGCACGCGGGTCGGTGTCCGGATGGGTCTGGACGCCAACGAAGATGTGCGCCTCGTCCGAGGTGTGCTTGCGGTAGTTGAACTCGGTGATCTGGCGCTTGCCGATGGCCTCGCAGAAGGCCTTGAAGCTGCCCGGGCGCTCGGGGATGGTCACGGCAATGATCGCCTCGCGCTTTTCGCCCAGCTCGGCGCGCTCGGCGACGTGGCGCAGGCGGTCGAAATTGACGTTGGCGCCAGAGTCGATGGCCACCAGGGTCTGCCCGGTCACGCCCTTGAGTTCAACGTACTTCTTGATCCCGGCCACACCCAGTGCGCCGGCAGGTTCGGTGATCGAGCGGGTATCGTCGTAGATATCCTTGATTGCCGCACAGATCTCATCGGTGCTGACGGTAATCACTTCATCCACATGATGGCGGCAGATGTCGAAGGTGTGCTGGCCGATCTGTGCCACCGCCACGCCGTCGGCGAACAGCCCGACCTGTGGCAGCACCACGCGTTCGCCGGCAGCCATGGCGGCCTGCAGGCAGTTGGAATCGTCCGGCTCGACGCCGATCACCTTGATCTCCGGGCGCAGGTACTTCACGTAGGCGGCGATGCCGGCGATCAGGCCGCCGCCGCCGACCGGCACGAAGATCGCATCGAGCTGGCCCGGGTGCTGGCGCAGGATTTCCATGGCCACCGTGCCTTGGCCGGCGATGGTGTGCGGGTCGTCATAGGGGTGGATATAGACGAAGCCCTTCTCGTCGACCAGCTTCAGCGAATAGGCCAGCGCCTCGGGGAAGGAGTCGCCATGCAGCACCACTTTGCCGCCGCGCGAGCGCACGCCCTCGATCTTGATCTCCGGGGTGGTCTTGGGCATCACGATGGTGGCCTTGATGCCCAGCTCACGGGCGGCCAGGGCCACGCCCTGGGCGTGGTTGCCGGCCGATGCGGTGACCACGCCACGGGCCAGTTCCTCGGCACTCAATTGCGCCAGCTTGTTGTACGCCCCGCGGATCTTGAACGAGAACACCGGCTGCAGGTCTTCGCGCTTGAGCAGCACCGTGTTGCCCAGGCGCTTGCTCAGCTGGCCGGCGCTGTGCAGCGGGGTTTCGACGGCAACGTCGTAGACGCGCGAGGTGAGGATCTTCTTGACGTACTGTTCGAGCATCGGGAAAGCATCACTGGGCCGCGGGACAAGGCCTGGGAGTCTACCGCAGCGCTACGTCGGGCGACCACAGCAAAGCCGCGCGAGCCGTTATACTAGGCCCCTTTCGATTTCCGCCCAGCCCCTCCCGGAGCCCGCATGACCCAGGACCAACTCAAACAGGCCGTTGCCCAGGCCGCCGTCGACCTCATCCTGCCGAAACTGGATGAAAAGAGCGTCGTCGGTGTCGGCACCGGCTCTACCGCCAACTTCTTCATCGATGCCCTGGCTCAGCACAAGACCGCCTTCGACGGCGCCGTCGCCAGCTCCGAGGCCACCGCGCAGCGCCTGAAGGGCCATGGCATCCCGGTCTATGAGCTGAACAGCGTCAGCGAGCTGGAGTTCTACGTGGATGGCGCCGACGAAAGCGACGCCCACCTCAACCTGATCAAGGGCGGCGGCGCGGCCCTGACCCGCGAGAAGATCGTTGCGGCCGTGGCCAAGACCTTCATCTGCATCGCCGACGCCAGCAAGCTGGTACCGGTACTGGGCGCCTTCCCGCTGCCGGTCGAAGTCATCCCCATGGCCCGCAGCCATGTGGCGCGCCAGCTGGTCAAGCTGGGCGGCGACCCGGTGTACCGCGAGGGCGTACTGACCGACAACGGCAACGTCATCCTCGATGTGCACAACCTGCAGATCACCGACCCAGTGGCGCTGGAAAGCCAGATCAACGCCATTGTCGGCGTGGTCACCAACGGCCTGTTCGCGGCGCGCCCGGCGGATGTGCTGTTGCTGGGTACCGCCGAAGGCGTGAAGACCCTCAAGGCCGAGTAAACCTAGCGAGGGCGATGCCCTCGAATCGCTGGCAAGCCAGCTCCCACAGAGGCCGCTACGAACCCTGTGGGAGCCGGCTTGCCGGCGATGAGGCCGTCAGGGCATTCAGTTGGCCGGCTGCTTGAACACGTAGAACAGGTTCGGCTCACTGACCAGGTAAAGAGTCCCGGCGTCATCCATGGCGATCCCCTCGGCCTGGGGCACGGTCTGCTGCAAGCCCTGGAAGCCTTTGCGCAATGACATCGTGCTCAGCGGCCTGCCCTTCACGTCCAGTTCCAGCACCAGCCGCGACTCGTCCGACAGCGCCAGCAGATGCCCGCTACGCTCGTCGTACTGCAGGCTCGACAGATCCCTCACGAACAACCGCCGGTCACGCTTGCGGTCCTGCACCACATGCACGGCGTAGGGTTTGTCGGGGTTGTCATGGGGAAAGCCATGCACCTCGTAGATCACCATCGGGTCCCGCTCCTTGGCCACGAACAGGCGCTTGCCTGCCGAGTCATAGGCCAGCCCCTCGAAGCCCTTGTTGCCATTGAGGCCGATCCCCAGGCTGAGCTGCTCGGCGTCGTTGGCATCGAGGAACAGGGTGTCGTCATCCAGGCGCACACGGATCAAGCGCTGCTGGCGCTCATCGGTGATCACATAGGTGCTGGGGCCCACATACTCCACCGCTTCGGGATCACCGAAGCCGGTCAGCGGAATTCGGCGCAGGATGCGCCCGTCCAGTGACAACTCGATCAGCTCGGACTTGGCATTGGTGACGGTGAACAGGCTCTTGCGGTCGGGATCGTAGGTCAGCGCCGAGATATCGTCGTCCAGCCCGGCGACAGGCTGGGCCTCGAGCACCACCTGGTAACGGTCCAGGCCCATGCTCTGTTGCGCGGGCTGCCACCAGGTCTTGAGGTTGAACCAGCCGCGCTCGAACAGGCGGAGCTCGTGCCCTGCCACGCCGGCGAAAAGCAGTAGAACAGAGGCTGTGACAGCACAAATCAGACGGCGGCTAGGGCGCATGGGGGCAAACTCGGCAAAATGAGCACGAATCTAACCACTACCAACTGAAGCAAAGCTTAATAGCTTAATGCCTGCGTAGGGTTCCCCTGAGCGCGCTTCAGTGCTTCTTGAAGCGATAGAACAGGTTGGGCTCGCTGACAAAATAGAGGTTGCCCTGCTCGTCCATGGCCACGCCCTCTGCCCGGGGGATGCGGTCCTTCAGGCCATTGAAACCGCCAAGCAGGGTCATGAAGCTGACCTGCTCACCCTTTTCATCGAGCTCAAGCAGCATGTTGGAGTCCGCCGACAGCACCAGCAGGTGGCCGGTGCGGGGGTCGACACCCAGCGCCGAGAGGTTGCGCAGGTCGAGTTCGTCACTGGCCAGCGGCTGCTTGTCGCCCTTCAGCGGGCTGCGCCCATCGGTGCTCCAGATGTACAGCTGCGGCGGCCGCTCTTCGCCAATCACCAGGCGCTGGCGCATCGGGTCCCAGACCACTGCTTCGAAGCCCTTGTTGCCTTTGCCTTCATCGCCCAGGTTGTAACTGTGGAAGTCGGCGCGGTTCAGCGACGTGGTGCTGGCGTCCACCTTGACCAGGGTCAGGTCATGGTTGCGCTCGTCGACGATAGCGATCTGGCCATCCTCCAGCACCGCTACGCCTTCCGGGTTCGACCAACCTACCAGCGGCATCTTGCGCAGCACATCGCCTTCAAGCGTCAGCTCGACCAGGAAGGGGTGCTTGCCCATCACCGCGAACAGGGTGCGGGTGTGCGGGCTGTACGCCAGGTCAGAGGCCTCGTCGCGCTCCATGCCCGGTAGCGGTTTGGCGTCGATGTCCACCACATAGTCCGGCAGCCAGATGCTTTCCTGGCGTTCGGCCTGGGTCTCGAAGCGTTCTTTTATCCACAGCAGCCCTCGGTCATCCCAGTGCATGGCCACGGCCAGGCCATAGCCGATCAGCGCCAGGGCAGCGAGCCAGGCCGGCCAACGCAGCAGCGCGTGACGTTTACGGGTGGGCGGAACAGGAGCGGTGGACGGGATAGCCATTGGCGGGGTCCTGATGATGAGCCGTAATGTCTTCCTTAACGTCGGCAAATGAACATGAAACTGCGCATTATCCGGATCGTTTGTGAAAAAAACGACAAACGCCATCAGGTGATGGCCACACGACGGCAGCAGGGCTGCCGTCGCGTCTGCGCAGTCAGAGCACGCGGCCTTCGAACCGGCTGACGCCCGGAAGTTCCAGGACCAGCTCGTCACCGACATTGAACGGCCCCACGCCCGCCGGGGTGCCGGTGAGAATCACGTCGCCCGCCTGCAGCGAGAAGTTCGCCGCCATGTGCTGGATCATCGGCACGATCGGGTTGAGCATCATCGCGCTGTTGCCGTCCTGGCGCACTTCGCCATTGATGGTCAGGCGGATGCCGATGTCGCTGAGGTCCTCGAAGGTACCGGCCGAAACGAACGGCGGCAGCACACAAGCGCCGTCGAAACTCTTGCACAGCTCCCACGGCAGGCCCTTCTCCTTCAACTTGGCCTGCAGGTCGCGCAGGGTCAGGTCCAGCGCCGGGGCGAAGCCGGAAATGGCGTCGAGCACTTCCTCTTCGGTTGGGTGGGGCGACAGCGACTTGCCCAGCAACACGGCGATTTCCGCCTCGTAGTGCACTGAGCCGCGCTCGGTCGGGATCTTGAAACCGCCCTCCAGCGGCACCACGCAACTGCCCGGCTTGATGAACAGCAGCGGCTCGCTGGGGATTGGGTTGTCCAGTTCCTTGGCATGTTCGGCGTAGTTGCGGCCGATGCACACCACCTTGCCCAGCGGGAAGTGGATGCGCGTGCCGTCTACGTACTGGTGCTGGTAACTCATGGCCGACTCCTGTGAACACTGCTTATTATTCGGGAGCGAAGATCTTACCCGGATTCATGATGCCGTTCGGGTCGAACACCGCCTTGATCGCCTTCATGCAGGCAATTTCATCCGGCGAGCGGCTGTAGCCCAGGTAATCACGCTTGGTCATGCCCACGCCATGCTCGGCGGAGATCGAGCCGTGGTAGCGCTGGACGATCTCGAACACCCACTTGTTGACCTTGGCGCACGAGGCGAAAAAGTCGTCCTTGCTCATGTGGTCGGGCTTGAGGATGTTCAGGTGCAGGTTGCCGTCGCCGATGTGGCCGTACCAGACCACTTCGTAATCCGGGTAGTGCTCGGCGACGATGGCATCGATATCGCGCAGGAACGCCGGCACCTTCGACACGGTAACCGAGATGTCGTTCTTGTACGGGGTCCAGTGGGAGATGGTCTCGGACAGGTATTCGCGCAGCTTCCACAGGTTCTTCAACTGTGTCTCGCTCTGGCTCATCACCCCGTCCAGTACCCAGCCCTGCTCGACACAGTGCTCGAAGGTGGCGAGCGCTTCGTTGGCCACCTGCTCAGTGCTGGCTTCGAACTCCAGCAAGGCATAGAACGGGCAGTCCGTCGCGAAGGGCGCGGGCACATCGCCACGGCCCAAGATCTTGGCCAGGCCTTTATCGGAGAAAAACTCGAACGCGGTGAGGTCCAGCTTGCCCTGGAAGGCGTGCAGCACCGGCATGATCGCATCGAAATCCGGCGTGCCCAGCACCATCGCCGTGAGGTTGCGCGGCGCGCGGTCCAGGCGCATGGTTGCCTCGACCACAAAGCCCAGCGTGCCTTCGGCGCCGATGAACAGCTGGCGCAGGTCGTAGCCGGTAGCGTTCTTGATCAGGTCTTTATTGAGCTCGAGCAGTTCGCCCTTGCCGGTGACAACCTTCAGCCCGGCGACCCAGTTGCGGGTCATGCCGTAGCGAATGACCTTGATGCCGCCGGCATTGGTGCCGATATTGCCGCCGATCTGGCTGGAGCCGCTGGAGGCGAAGTCTACCGGGTAGTACAGGCCCTGGTCCTCGGCGAACTGCTGCAACTGGCGGGTAATCACGCCTGGCTGGCAGACCACGGTGCGGTCGAACTCATTGAAGGCGAGGATCTGGTTCATGTTGTCGAAGGCCACCACCACTTCGCCGTTGGCAGCGACCGCGGCACCCGACAGGCCAGTGCGCCCGCCTGACGGCACCAGGGCGACCTTGTGCCGGTTGGCCCAGGCGACGATGGCCTGCACTTGCTCGGTGGTCTTGGGGAAAACGATGGCGCTCGGCGCGGGCGGGTAATGCTTGGTCCAGTCCTTGCCATAGGCGTCGAGCGAGGCCGGGTCGGTAAGCACCTTGCCTGGGTCGACCAGGGTCATCAGCTCTTCAATCAATGCAGGCTGGGTCATCGCTGGAACCCTCGACTTATTCATAGTCACCCTGAGTACTCTTCACCTGTCGGGATAAGCTCAGATTGAGTCGCGTATGCTAGCATAGCCCTCCCGCTGTTCGTGCTAAGGCCGACGCCGCGCCGCTTCACCCCCCCTCGCCATTTTTCTCCGGGATACAGGTTTACGCAGATGAGCAAGACTTCTCTCGACAAGAGCAAGATCAGGTTCCTTCTTCTTGAAGGCGTCCACCAGAATGCGGTGGATACCCTCAAGGCTGCCGGGTACAGCAACATCGAATACCTCACCGGCTCGCTGCCGGACGCAGAACTGAAGGAAAAGATCGCCGATGCCCACTTCATCGGCATCCGCTCGCGCACCCAACTGACCGAAGAGGTCTTTGACTGCGCGAAGAAACTGGTCGCGGTCGGCTGTTTCTGCATCGGCACCAACCAGGTCGACCTGGGCGCAGCCCGCGAGCGCGGCATCGCGGTGTTCAACGCACCCTACTCCAACACCCGTTCGGTCGCCGAACTGGTGCTGGCCGAAGCCATCCTGCTGCTGCGCGGCATCCCTGAGAAGAACGCTTCCTGCCACCGTGGCGGCTGGATCAAGAGCGCGGCCAACTCCTTCGAGATCCGTGGCAAGAAGCTGGGCATCGTCGGATACGGCTCGATCGGCACCCAGCTGTCGGTACTGGCCGAGAGCCTGGGGATGCAGGTCTACTTCTACGACCCGCTGACCAAGCTGCCGCTGGGCAACGCCACCCAGATCACCAGCCTGAACGAACTGCTGGGCCTGGCCGACATCGTCTCGCTGCACGTTCCCGAGCTGCCATCCACCCAGTGGATGATCGGCGAGAAGGAAATCCGCGCGATGAAGAAGGGTTCGATCCTGATCAACGCCGCCCGTGGCACCGTGGTCGAGCTGGATCACCTGGCCGCCGCGATCAAGGACAAGCACTTGATCGGCGCCGCCATCGACGTGTTCCCGGTCGAGCCGCGCTCCAACGATGAAGAGTTCGAAAGCCCGCTGCGTGGCCTGGACAACGTGATCCTGACCCCGCACATCGGTGGTTCCACCGCCGAAGCCCAGGCCAACATCGGCCTGGAAGTGGCCGAGAAGCTGGTCAAGTACAGCGACAACGGTACTTCCGTGTCGTCGGTCAACTTCCCTGAAGTAGCCCTGCCGGCGCACCCAGGCAAGCACCGCCTGCTGCACATCCACGAGAACATCCCGGGCGTGCTCAGCGAAATCAACAAAGTGTTCGCCGAAAACGGTATCAACATCTCCGGTCAGTTCCTGCAGACCGACGAGAAAGTCGGTTACGTGGTTATCGACGTCGACGCCGAGTACTCGGACCTGGCCCAGGAAAAACTGCAGCACGTCAAAGGCACTATCCGCTCGCGCGTACTGTTCTAAGTTTGCTGGCTGCATGAAAAAGGGAGGCCCTGGTGGCCTCCCTTTTTTATTGGCGATTTGCATTCGATCCTGTGGACGCAACTGTCTTTGTAGGAGCGGCCTTGCAAATCCAATTGTGTGGGAGCGGCGGTTCGCCGCTGCGATTTACCCGCGAAGCAGGCGGCGCTGTGGATGGCACCGGCTCTGCCGGTGTTCGCGGGTAAACCCGCTCCCACAGGATACGCGCCGCTTTGACACCAAACGTTGTAACTGTGGGGGCTGAGTTAAACGCAGGCAGTGCAAGACAGTTGCTCCTACAGGGCCCGCGTCGGCCTTACTTGACGTTGACGGTAATCTTCTGCGACTCGACGCTCGGCTTGAACGGCACGTGGTACTTGTCGCCCAGCACCAGTTGCAGGGTGTGCTTGCCCGGGGTGAGGGTGATGGTCGCCTCGGTCTGCGCCTTGCCGAAGTGCAGCACCTGCGGGCCGGCCGGCAACGGAGCGTTGTTCTCGGGCATCAGGCTGGTCGGCAGCGGCATGTCGGCCACCGGCGCCTTG
Organism: Pseudomonas sp. TWI923; assembly: GCF_039673365.1. Taxonomy (NCBI): domain Bacteria; kingdom Pseudomonadati; phylum Pseudomonadota; class Gammaproteobacteria; order Pseudomonadales; family Pseudomonadaceae; genus Pseudomonas; species Pseudomonas sp. TWI923. The sequence continues at coordinate 12,866 of NZ_JBDJLM010000046.1, forward strand.
TCGACATCCACCAGCAGGTGGTGATGGCCGCTGTGCGCGGTCTGGTCACCGGCAGGCTTGAGGGCAATACCCTCGATGCCGAATTTGACGGTGAAGGTCTTGTCGACCGTGGCGCCGTCGGCGGGGGAAACGATGAAGACCTTGGCGCCTTCCGGTGGCTGCTCACTCTTCAGTGCATCCGCGGCACTGGCGAATACCGACGCCCCCATCAACAGCCCGGCAACGGCAGCACGCGAAAATAGGCTTTTCATTCACATCTCCTTTCATTCACTTCAATTGACCGCTATCACTAAAACGAAGCAAAGCGGTAATTCACCATAGTTCATCTGCGCCGGCGAAGGTTCAGAAAAACGCTACAGAAATAGTTGCAGTGGCGTTAAACATTACCCAGGTCCTGGGGTCATAGGCTGCGTTCGACCGGGCGAGGAACAAGCTGCGGCGAATGACATTCACCTGCCATACAAATAAGGGGCTTTCATGCGTTTGACCATTGGCGTGCTGCTGGCAGTACTGTTCTGCCCACTGGCCCAGGCCGAACTGATCGACGAAATCAACGACCGTGGCGAACTGCGCATTGCCGTGTTGAGCGACACGCCGCCCTATGTGCTTAAAGAAGACCAGCACCTGACCGGCTTCGAAATCGAGCTGGGCCAGGCCCTGGCCAAAGAGCTGGATGTGCGCGCCGAGTTCGTGGAAGCCACGGCTGAAGATGTCTTGCCGGGTGTCGTCAGCGGCAAGTACGACATTGCCTTCAACAAGCCTCAGCCTGAACTGGACCCTGAACTGGTAACCAGCCAGCCATTCAGTACCCCGCACCTGGTGATCCCCTTCCAGAAAGGCAACCCGGCCTTCGAAAGCGCCGTGAACAATGCCCTGAAGCGGATCGAGAGCGATGGCCGGCTGGCAGCGCTTGAACAGAAATGGCTGCAGAGCCAAGCGCAGAAGTGAGCCCCCGCTGACGCTGGCGCCTACAACAGGCTTGCCAGCGCCCGTTCGGCCTCGGCCAGCTCCAGCTCGCTGAACACCTGCACCCCATCACGGCGCAACAACGCCGTGGTGACGCCCTCGCCCGCTACTTTCACCCCGGTGAAAGTGCCGTCGTAGGTCTGCCGGTTGCCGCACGACGGGCTGCCGGACTTGAGCACCGCCACCCGGATGCCATGCCGGCGAACCAGCTCCAGCGCCCGCTGCGCCCCGGCCATGAACGCCGCGCTGACATCCTCGCCGCTGGCCGTGCGCACCTGCGCCTGCCCGTCCAGCACCTGGCTACCCTGCCCGCCCGGGATTTCCGCTGCAGGGCGGGGTGTCGGCAGGCCGCCGGCCACTTCCGGACACAGCGGCACTACCCGGCCTTCGGCCTGCCAGCGCTGCAGCAGGTCGGGGTGGCCGCTGGCACGCCCGTCGTAGCGCACCGGCTGGCCCAGCAGGCAGGCGCTGACCAGGACTTTCGGCAACTCAGAACGGGTCATTGCCACGGCGGCGGAACCAGCCCGTCAGCGACAGGCGCTCGCGCCCGGCCGGGAGGACTTCATGGGGAATGGCGCCAGAAAGGAACACCACCAGGCTGCCGGCGATCGGCTGCACGTCATGCTCGACATCGCCGTCGAGGAACATGCGCAGCTGCCCGCCATCGTCCGGCTGCCAGCCTTCATTGAGATAGAACACGGCAGAAACGGTACGCCGGTCGTCGTCGCGGAAGCGATCCAGATGGCGGCGGTAGAAGGCCCCCGGTGGGTACAGGGCAAAATGGCATTCGAAATCCTCGAGCCCGAGGAACAACCCCTGGTTGATGGCCTGGCGCAGGCTGTCCATGGCCCCCAGGTAATGGTCGCAGGCCTCGGACTCACCAGGGTCGATCCACTGGATCTGGTCGCCACGGATCGCCTCGCGCACTTCCTGCGCTGCGCCGCGCCCCACCCCGGCAGGGTTGAGTTCGCCTTCGGCATAACGGCGCCGGCACTCGAGCGCGAGCTCACGCGACAGCCCGTCGGGTAGAAAGAGGGTTTGCTGCGACCAGCCACGGGTGGCCAGGTCGTCGACGATTGCCGACAGCATGGGATGTTCGCAAGGATTGTGCATGGCGCATCATAGCCATTCGGCCTGCCCGCGCACAGCGCCACTTGGTCAGGAAGCGCCCCTGGCGACTCGACAAAGCCCCGCCATGCCAAGGACAATGGCGGCCTGACGACAGGAGTCCTGAATGCGCCGTCTGTTTTCCCTGCTTCTGCTGATGATCTGCACCATGCCTGTCTGGGCAGACAACCTCGATCAGCTGTACAAGGCCGCCGGCTGGCCCGACCAGCGCGCCCATTTCAACGATGCCGTGAGCGCCGCCCAGCAGCGCTACCGCAACAGCTTGCCGCCTGCGGTTTACCAGGCGCTGGTCAACAACAGCAACCAGCGCTTCCAGGCCCAGGCCATGGACCGCCGCGCCCAGGCGCAGTTGCGCAGCACCCTCAAGAACCCGGCACCGGCCCTGGCCTTCTTCCAGTCGCCGCTGGGGCGCAAGGTGGTGGCCGCCGAGCTGCTGGCCACGCGCAAGGACCAGTTGGCCAAGAACGCCAAGGGCCTGCCGAAGATCCAGGCCAGCGACAATCGCCAGCTGATCATCGGCCACCTGGCGCAGGCGCTGCCCGCGCGCGAGGCCGGCGCAGAAGTCAGCCTGGCCATCGCCGGAGTGGCCGCCGACAGCCTCAGCTCGATGATCCCCGGCCTGTTCGGTGGCGGTCAGACACAGAGCCTGCTCGACGGCCAACGCCAGCGCCTGATGAACCAGGTCGGCGAAGACCTCGACAACACCCTGCTGTATGTCTATCGCGACCTGTCGGACGCCGAGCTGGAACAGTTCTCCACCTTCGCCGAGTCGCCGGACGGCCAGGCCTACTACAAAGCAGCGGTAAGCGCGGTGCGCGCCGCCCTCGCCGTGGGCCAGAACGCCAACGACCTGAACTGATCAGCCCAGGCGCTGGCCAATGAAGTCGAAATAGCGCTGGCGGATGCCCGGCAGCTCGTTGGCCAGGTGGTGCCGGGCCTCGGGCAGCATCAGGATCTGCGGCTCGGCGAACTTGGCCTTGAGCACCTTGAGGTTGTACGGCCAATCCACCGTGGCATCCGCCTCCCCCTGCACGATCAATGGCCGCCGCGCGCTCTGCGGCGCGACCTCGATGCGCCTTACCCATTTCATCAATGCCCCGACCCAGGCGGTCGGCAGGCGCCGTGGCTGTAGCGGGTCGGCTTCCAGGAAAGGCAGGAACGCCGGGTCGTTGGTGTTCTCGCTGAAGCGCCGCTCGATGCCGTTGACGAAGTGGCGCAGCACCCGGTAGCTCAGCTTCGACCAGCCCCAGGCGCGCGGGCGCACCAGCGGTGCCAGCAGGATCACCTCGCCGTCGGCCGGGCTCTGCCCGGCGCAATGCAACAGGTGATCGACCACGATCGCACCGCCCGTGCTTTGCCCGCACAGGTGCCAGGGGTGCGGCAGCTCGAGCTGGCGCGCCTGCTCAAACAGCGCGTCGAGGGCCTGCTGGTAGAGGGCGAAGTCATCGATACTGGCCCGCTCGCCACTGGACAGCCCATGCCCTGGCAGGTCACAGCTGATCACCACATAGCCCTGCGCCAATGCCCACGCGATGACATGCCGGTACAGGCCCATGTGGTCGTAGTAGCCGTGCAGCAGGAACAGCGTCGCCACCGGCTGCGCGGGCATCCAGACCTGGCCGACCAGCTCGAACCCCGCCGTGCAAAAGCCGCCAAGCCAGCTCGGCACGCCCAGGTCCAGGCCGTAAAAGCGCTGGTAATCGCGGGCTTGAGCGGACAGCGGTTGACGTTCGGCAAGCGGCGCCAGGCTGGCGCGCAACAGGTCGGGCTGGAAAGCGGCAGGCATCGGTACATCCACAACGAGGCGAGTATTGATCTGGGATATTCAGGTCTGCTTGATGTCATGGCAAGCTGCAACACCATTCAACGGGCGGCATGCCTCCCTTGTGGGAGCGGGTTTACCCGCGAATGCACTGGTGCTGCCACTGCCGCATTCGCGGGTAAACCCGCTCACACAGGCGGCATGCGTTGCTCATAAGCGCTGCAGACTGCCCATGCCCATCCCAAATTCCAAGTCATTGCTAGGCGCCCTCGCCGCCCTGCTCTGCGCCGCCGCCCTGTGGTGGGCCTACGACAGCTTCCAGGCCCGCTACCTGCGCCCCTTCGACAACCAGGCCACACTTTTCGACGGCAGCCAGCTGCGCCTGCCGCCCGAACTGGCCGGCCCCGGCCCGATCCGCGTGGTGCACTTCTGGGACCCGGCCTGCCCGTGCAACGTCGGCAACCAGCAGCACCTGGGCGAACTGGTCGAGCACTTTGCCCCGCAGGGGGTCAGCTTCCACGTGGTGCAACGGCCCGGCAGCCACGGCCAGCTACCCGCCAATCTCGCTGCGCTCAAACCCCTGGCCGAGCTACCCGGCAGCGAACGGCTGCCGGCCACGCCCGCCGTGGCGATCTGGGACCACAACGGCGACCTGGCTTACTTCGGCCCCTACAGCGAAGGCGCGGTGTGCAATTCGAGCAACAGCTTCATCGAACCGATCCTCAAGGCCTTGGATGAAGGCCGCCGGGTGCAGGCCAGCAACACCCTGGCCGTGGGCTGCTACTGCCCCTGGGCCGGCTGACGCACCCGCGCCGGGTTACCCACCACCACCGCCCCCGCCGGTACATCGCGGGTGACCACACTGCCGGCGCCGACCACGGCGTTATCGCCAATGGTCACCCCCGGCAGGATGATCGCCCCGCCGCCGATCCATACATTGTCGCCAATGGTCACCGGCCGCCCGCTTTCCAGGCCGCTGCGGCGCAGATCAGGGTCGAGCGGGTGATCGGCGGTGTAGATCTGCACCGCCGGGCCGATCTGGCAGTCGGCGCCGATGCGCACCGGCAGCACGTCGAGGATCACGCAGTTGAAGTTCATGAAGGTATTGGCGCCAATACTGAGGTTGTAGCCGTAGTCGCAATAGAACGGCGGGCGGATCACCACAGCGTCGCCGACGTTGCCGAAGTGCTCGACCAGCAACCCGTGGCGGGCCTCGTTGAGCAGCTCGACGCTGGCGTTGTAGCGGTGCATCCAGTGCTTGTTGGCGATCTGCTCGGCCTGAAGTTCCGGGCAGCCAGCGTGGTAGAGCTGGCCTTGCAGCATTTTCTGTTTTTCGCTGAGGGACATGGAAACTCCTTGTTGGGGCTATGCTCAGTGCGCGAATCCGCCGATGATCGGACCACATTTTTCGCTCGAGTGCACAAGGAGTCTCGATGAAGCGCAGCCTGACCCTGCTGGCCGTGGTGATTGCCGTGGCCGCTGCCGGCGCCGGTTACTGGTATGTGCAGGGCAAGCAGCCCCAGCGCGATGGCGAACTGGCCCTCGCCGGGCTGCAAGCGCCGGTCACCGCCCGCTATGACGCGCGCGGCGTGCCGCACCTGCAGGCGCAAAACGAGCAGGACCTGTACCGCGCCCTGGGTTACGTGCACGCCCAGGACCGCCTGTTCCAGATGGAGATCATGCGCCGCCTGGCCCGTGGCGAGCTGGCCGAGGTGCTGGGCGACAAGTTGCTGCCCACCGACACCCTGTTCCGCAGCCTGCGCATCCGCGAGCAGGCCGCGCTGATGGTCCAGCGCCAGGACCGCCAGGCCCCGGCCTGGATAGCCTTGCAGGCCTACCTCGATGGCGTGAACCAGTGGCAGGCCAGCCATCCCAAGCCGATGGAGTTCGACCTGCTCGGCATCACCCCGCGCCCATTCACCGCCGAGGACACCCTGAGCATCGCCGGCTACCTGGCCTACAGCTTCGCTGCGGCCTTTCGCACCGAGCCCGCGCTCACCTACATCCGCGACCAGCTCGGCGCCGATTACCTGAAGATCTTCGACCTCGACTGGCAGCCCGAGGGTGCCATCGCCACGCCGCTGGCGGCCGCCGACTGGCGCAGCCTGGAGCAGCTGGCACGGCTCAGCCACGAGGCCCTGGGTGATGCCGGCATCCCCCAGTTCGAGGGCAGCAATGCCTGGGCCGTGGCCGGCAGCCGCACCCGCAGCGGCCGCCCGTTGCTGGCAGGCGACCCGCACATCAGCTTCGCGGTGCCGGCGGTGTGGTACGAGGCCGAGCTGTCGGCGCCGGGCTTCAACCTGTACGGCTATTTCCAGGCGCTCAACCCGTTCGCCCTGCTTGGCCACAGCCGCGACTTCGGCTGGAGCCTGACCATGTTCCAGAACGACGACGTCGACCTGATCGCCGAAAAGACCAACCCGGCCAACCCCGAGCAGGTGATGGTCGATGGCCGCTGGCAGCCCCTGGAAAAAACCGAGCAGCAGATCGCCGTCAAAGGCGAGCAGCCGGTACCCCTCACCCTACGCCGCTCGCCCCACGGCCCGATCGTCAACACGGTGCTGGGCAACAGCGCCGGCGCTGCGCCCATCGCCATGTGGTGGGCGTTCCTGGAAACCGATAACCCGATCCTCGAAGGCTTCTACCAGATCAACCGTGCCGACACCCTGGGCAAGATGCGCGAAGCGGCAGCCAAGGTGCAAGCGCCAGGGCTGAACCTGGTCTGGGCCAACGCCCGTGGCGATATCGGCTGGTGGGCGGCGGCGCGCCTGCCTATCCGCCCGGACGGGGTGAACCCGGCGTTCATCCTCGACGGCAGCAGCGGCCAGGCCGACAAGCCCGGCTTCTACCCGTTCAGCGTCAACCCGCAGCAGGAGAACCCGGCCAGCGGCTACATCGTCTCGGCCAACTACCAGCCACCGGCGGTGGTGCCGGTGCCCGGCTACTACAACCTGGCCGACCGCGGCCGCCAACTGGACCGCCACCTGAACAACCCGGACATCAAGTGGGACGCCCAGAACAGCCAGGCCCTGCAGCTGGACACCAGCAACGACTACGGCCCACGCACCCTGGCGCCGCTGCTGGGCACCTTGCGCAGCGTGGCCCAAGGCGACGAAGAGAAAGAGCTGGTCGAACAGCTGGCCGCCTGGCGCGGCGACTACCCACTGGACTCCACCAGCGCCACGCTGTTCAACCAGTTCCTCTACGAACTGGCTTTCGCCGCGCTGCACGACGAGCTGGGCGATACCTGGTTCCCGATCCTGATCAGCACCCGTGCCATCGACGCAGCCCTGCCACGGCTGGCCGCCGACCCGGCCTCACCCTGGTGGAACCTGCGCGGCGGCAATGAACACACCGACCGCAGCGCCATCGTGCGGATGGCCTGGCAGCGCAGCCTCAAGCACCTGGGCGAGACCTTCGGCAAGGACCCTGCCAGCTGGCAATGGGGCAAGGCCCACACCCTCACCCACAACCACCCGCTGGGGGTGAAAAAGCCGCTTAACCTGCTGTTCAACGTTGGCCCCTTCGCCGCCCCGGGCACCCACGAGGTGCCGAACAACCTGTCGGCGAAGATCGGCCCGGCGCCCTGGCCGGTCACCTATGGCCCCTCCACCCGGCGGGTGATCGACTTCGCCGACGCCGGCGCGGCCTTGACCATCAACCCGGTCGGGCAAAGCGGCGTGCCGTTCGACAAGCACTATGGCGACCAGGCAGAGGACTACATCGAGGGGCGCTACCACAAGGCGCGCATGGGGGTGATCCCGGCGCAGAGCACGTTGCGGTTGGTGCCCGAGCGATGACCGTCATGAAAACCCGGCCCCTGTGGGAGCGGGTTTACCCGCGAAGCAGCCTGCTCGATCTGCAAGGCATGGCAAGGGCTTCGCCCTTGTTCGCGGGTAAATCGCAGCGGCGAACCGCCGCTCCCACAGGGCCTTGTCACGATTACCAAGTTTGTTATCCCCATTCATGAGATAACCCATGCAAAAACACTTCATCGAAATCGACGGCGCGCGCATGAGCTACGTCGACCAGGGCCAGGGCTTCCCCGTCCTGCTCGGCCATAGCTACCTGTGGTCGGCCGCCATGTGGCAACCGCAGATCGACGCGCTGTCGAAGCACTTCCGGGTCATCGTGCCCGAGCTGTGGGGCCACGGCGATTCCGCCGCGCCACCGGCCACCACCACCGACATGAGCGCCTTGAGCCGCCAGCATCTGGCCCTGCTCGATGCGCTGGATATCGCCAAGTGCCACCTGGTCGGCCTGTCGGTCGGCGGCATGTGGGGCGCGCAGCTGGCCATCGAACACCCGGAACGGGTCGATCGCCTGGTGCTGCTGGATACCTACCTGGGGGCGGAACCGGAGGCCACGCGGCTGAAGTACTTCGGCCTGCTGGATGCCGCCAGTGCCGCAGGCACCTTCGTCGACCCGCTGCTGGATGTCGTGGTGCCGATCTTCTTCCATGCCGGCGGGGAAACCGTGCCTGAGGTGCGCGAGCAGTTCCGCGCAGGGTTGAAGGCAAGCAGCGCCCAGGCCATCCGCGAAAGCCTGGACCCGATGGGGCGGGTGATCTTCGGGCGGCCGGATCTGCTGGCGCGGTTGGGCGAGCTGCCTGCGGATCGGACCATCGTGATCTGTGGTGACCAGGACATTCCCAGGCCGCCTGCGGAGTCGAACGAGATGGCGCGGTTGATTGGCTGCCTGGCGGCGCAGATACCCTTTGCCGGGCATATCTCCAGCCTGGAGAACCCGGGGGTGGTGAATGATTTCCTGTTGAACTGGTTGCCGCGCAATAGCTGATATCGTCGGGGCCGCTTTGCGGCCCTATCGCGGCACAAGGCCGCTCCTACAGGAGAATGCGATCCTCTGTAGGAGCGGCCTTGCCGGGGCGCCGGACCGGCCGGAAAGGGCTGCGCAGCAGCCCCAGAATCAGATGATCAACCCTGCCACTTGCCCCCTTCGACAATCACGCTCTCGGGCTTGGTGTCGTCGCTCAGCTCTTTGCGCACGTACTGGTCATACAGCTTGAGCAAGAACTTCTCCTCACCCAGCTTGGCCAGCTCGGCATTCACCCAGTCGCGCAGCTCGGCATTGCCCTTCTTCACCGCCGGGGCAATCGGGGCTTCCTCGCCCAGCAGTTGCGGCAGCACGCGGTAGCCTGGGTTCTGCTTGGCCCAGCTGAACAGGATCAGGTTGTCCTGGGCATAGGCATCGCCACGACCATTGGCCAGGGCGGCCAGCGACTCGCTGTTCTTCTCGAACTTGAGCAGCTTCCAGTCCGGGTGGTGCTTGGTCAGCCAGATATCAGCGGTGGTGCCGGTGGTGACGATGATGGTCTTGTCGGCCAGCTCGTCGAGCTTCTGCACCGGGCTGCCGTCGGCAACGATGGCCTGCACGGCCACGCGCAGGTTGGGGTTGGTGAAGTCCACCGCCTCCTTGCGCTCGGGGGTGACCGTCATGTTGGCGAGGATCAGGTCGACCTTGTCGCTCTGCAGGAAGGGGATGCGGCTGGCGGGCTCGACGGCGACGAACTCGACCTTGTTCTCGTCCCCCAGCAAGTCCTTGGCGAAACGCCGGCCGATGTCGGTGTCGAAGCCGACGTAGCGGCCGCTCTCATCGACGAAGCCGAACGGCGGCTTGTCGGTAAACACGCCGACGATCAGCTTGTCGCGGGCCTTGATGGTTTCCAGGTAGCTGGTGGCGGGCGAGGCGGCAGCGGGCTTGGCCGGCTCGTCGGCCTTGTTGCAGCCGGCCAGCAGGGCCAGGCCAAGCAGTGGAGCGAGCAGTTTGGCGAAGGGTGCGGTGTTCATGACAGTTCCTTGTGCAGTGTCTTGGGCAGGCTTTCGACGAAAGAGAATTTCTCCAGGAACTGCTGCGCGCGTGCGGTCTGCGGTTGGGTGAAGAAGCGCTCGGGGTGGTTCTGTTCAAGGATCCTGCCGGCCTCCATGAACACGATGCGGTCGGCCACCGCGCGGGCGAAGGCCATTTCGTGGGTAACGATGAGCAGGGTCATGCCGTCGCGGGCCAGGCCCTGGATCACTTGCAACACCTCCTTGACCATCTCGGGGTCGAGGGCTGCGGTGACTTCGTCGAACAGCATCACCTGCGGGTTCATGCACAGCGAGCGGACGATGGCGATGCGTTGCTGCTGGCCGCCGGACAGCTGCCGTGGGAAGGCATCGCGCTTGTCCAGCAGGCCCACCCGCGCCAGCAGCGCTTCGGCCTGGGCCTGGGCTTCGGCGCGCTCGCGCTTTTGCACCTTGAGCGGGCCCAGCAGCAGGTTGTCCAGCACGCTCATGTGGCCGAACAGGTGGTAGCTCTGGAACACCATGCCTACCCGCTGGCGCACCTGGCGCCAGTCGGTGCCTGGGGCCAGCAGCTCCTGCCCGTCCAGGCGCAGGCTGCCGCTGTGGGCCTGTTCCAGGCCATTGAGGCAGCGCAGCAGGGTGCTCTTGCCGCAGCCGCTGGGGCCGAGGATCACCACCACCTCGCCGGCGCGAACCTTAAGGTCGACGTTGGCGAGCACCTGCTGCTCGCCGAAGAACTTGTTGAAACCGTGAAATTCGATCAATGCGCTCATGAGTGGGCCCAGCGGCGTTCCAGCACGCGCGAGGCGGCGGAAAGCGGGTAGCAGACGAAAAAGAAGAACAGCAACAGCACGCCGTAGATCAGCGCCGACTCATAGGTGCGTTCGATGATCTGCTGGCCGGCCTTGATCACCTCGACCACACCGATCAGCACCGCCAGCGAGCTGGTCTTGATGATGCGCGTATAGATGTTGATGGTCGGCGGGGTCATGCGTTTGAGCGCTTGCGGCAGCAGCACATGGGCGTACAGCTGCCAGCCGGACAGGCCGATCGACAGCCCCGCCTCGCGCTGGCCACGGGGCAGCGAACCGAGCGCGCCACGCACCACCTCGCCGACTTCGCTGGCGCCCCACAGGCCCAATACCAGCACCGCGCACCAGAAGCTGGGGATGCTCAGGCCGAAGAAGATCGGCAAGCCGAAGAACACCAGGTACAACCAGACCAGTACCGGGATCGCCCGGAACAGCTCCAGGTAAACCTGCAGCAGCGCGCTCAGCAGCCGGTTGCCGAGGGTGGCCAGCACGCCGTAGAGCACACCGCCGAGGGTGGCAAAGCCGATGCCCAATGCCGAAATCGCTACGGTCTGCGCGGCGCCGGCAGCCAGTTGCGGCAGCGACACCTGCAGCAGCTCAAATGCCGAACTGGCCATGTTGCAGCCTCCTTTCCAGGCGGCGCAGCAGCAGCGACAACGGCAGGAAGATCAACACGCAAAGCAGGGTCAGCACCGCGAGCATCTCGTAGGTCTTGTAGTACAGGGCGATGTAGTTCTTGGTGGTGTAGAGGATCTCCGGCACCGCTACCGCCGAGACCACGGTGGTCTCCTTGAGCAGGAACACGAAGTTGGCGAACAGTGCCGGCAGGCTGAGGATGCCCGCTTGCGGCAGGATCACATGGCGCAGCAGCTGGCCTTCGGACAGGCCGATCGAACGCCCGGACTCCAGCTGTGCCCGTGGCACCGCTTCGACACCGGCGCGCAGCACTTCGGTGAGGTAGGCGCCGCCCATGAAGGTCATGGTGATGATCGCCGCGGCGAAGCCGGAAATCTTCACACCCACGCTCGGCAGGGCAAAGTAGACGAAGAACAGCTGGATCAGCAGCGGCGTGTTGCGTGCCAGCTCCACGTAGCCCTGCACCAGGCGCCACAGGTACGGCGTGCGAAAAACCAGGATGGCCGAGTTGAGGAGCGCCACCAGCATCGAGGTGGCGATGGCGATCAAGCCGACCTGCAAGGTCACTCCCAGCGCCTTGAAGAACGCCGGCAATGTGCTAAGCATGAAGGCGGTGTCGAAACTCATGGATAGGGCCTCGACACAAGGTTACGGAGGTACGGCATGGGCAGGTTCCAGGTCGGCACGAGGGTCGCTCGGCGTCGTTCAACACATAGTGGCGCTGTGCCGGTAGGCACGATTTATAGACTCTAAAGGTATAAAAATATTTTTATAAATACCTTTATTGCATATCTATATCACCGCTTGTTTCCCTCGGAAATTTCCTGCTTCAACTTGGGACCTTTCCCGCGATCCGCCCCTCAAACAGATTCCAAACTGTGACTTGCATGGCCCATCAACTTACAAGGACGAGAACGATGAACAGCCCCTGCTCACCTGCTGCGAATGAACAATTGCTGTGGCTGCTGGCCCTGCGCCGGGCGTTGGGTGGCCAACCCTGAACTGCTGGCGATACAGGCACCACGCGGCATGGCACCGGCTTCGCCGGTAATCGCCGGCAAGCCGGCTCCCACATGGATCGCGCCACTCTCCCCAAGGCAAACGATGTACCTGTGGGAGCCGGCTTGCCGGCGATGAGGCCAGAAAACCAACACCAGACAGCTGCTCCCGGCAAAAACAAAAACGCCGACGCAAGATGCGTCGGCGTTTTTCGTTTCAGGCTTGGCTGATGCCGCGTATCAGAACGCCGGCAGTACCGCGCCCTGGTACTTCTGGGCGATGAACGCCTTCACTTCCGGGCTGGTCAGCGCTTTGGCCAGTTTCTGGATGGCCTCGCTGTCCTTGTTGTCCGGGCGGGCCACCAGGAAGTTCACGTACGGCGAGTCGGCACCCTCGATCACCAGGGCATCCTTGGCCGGGTTCAGGCCGGCTTCCAGGGCGTAGTTGGTGTTGATCATGTCCAGGTCGACCTGGTCCAGCACGCGCGGCAGCATGGCCGATTCCAGCTCGCGGAACTTGAGCTTCTTCGGGTTCTCGGCGATGTCTTTCGGGGTCGCCAGAGCGTTCTTCGGGTCTTTCAGGGTGATCAGCCCAGCCTTCTGCAGCAGGAGCAGGGCGCGGCCGCTGTTGCTGCCTTCGTTGGGGATGGCGACGGTGGCGCCTTCCTTCAGCTCGGCCAGGGACTTGACCTTCTTCGAGTAGCCACCGAAGGGTTCGACGTGCACGCCGATCACGGTCTCCAGGTGGGTACCTTTGCCTTCGTTGAAGTTCTGCAGATAGGGCAGGGTCTGGAAGTAGTTGGCGTCCAGGCGCTTCTGGTCGACCTGCACGTTGGGCTGCACGTAGTCGGTGAACACTTTGATCTGCAGGTCGACGCCTTCTTTGGCCAGGGTCGGCTTGATCAGTTCGAGAATTTCAGCGTGGGGTACCGGCGTGGCGGCGACCACCAGTTTCTCGGCGGCAGAGGCCAGGCCTGCAAACGAAAGGGCGGCGGCCAGGGCGGTGGTCAGCAGGGTCTTTTTCATGGTGATCCTTGTTATCGAGCTGGGCCATCGCAGATGGCTACGTCTGGTGCCCACCCGTTCGGGTGGGCGTGAAACGGACGATACCGGGATTTTTTATTCCGGAACAATATCTTTTATTTAGCTGCTTATTCCAAAAACAAATGGCCATCAACGCCTTTACTTATGAGCCGTCAGGCGGTGCTCTAACGTGCGGGCTCATCCAGCTGCGCCAGGCTTTCGCTCAGCAACTGGCGCAAGGCCCGGAGGGTCTGCGCCTCGCGGCTGCGACCCAACTGCCCAAGCAGGCGGGCCAGGCTGGCCAGCGGGGTGGCGTCCGGCAGGTCAAGGTGCTCGGGGAGGATCTCCTCACCGTCGCTGACCAGCAGGGCGAAGTGGATGACGTTCTCCAGCTCGCGGGTATTGCCCGGCCAGGCATGGGCCTCCAGCGCCTGCTGGGCGGCCTCGCTGATCAATGCCAGCGGCCGGTCCAGGCGCACGCTGTAGATACCGACGAAGTACTCCGCCAACGGCAGGATGTCGCCGACCCGCTCGCGCAGCGCCGGCAGCTCCAGCTCGCCCTCATGCAGGTAATGGTAGAGGCGCTCGTTGAAACGCCCGGCCTGCACCGCTTTGGCCAGATCGATACTGGAGGCTGCGACCAGGCGCACGTCCACCGGCTGCGGCTGGGCGGCACCGACACGGGTCACTTCGCGGTTTTCCAGCGCCGCCAGCAACTTGCCCTGGATCGCCAGCGGCAGGTCGGCGATTTCGTCCAGGTACAAGGTGCCGCCATTGGCCGAGCCAAACCAGCCAGCGCGGCTGCTGGCGGTACCGCCCTGGCTACCGGCGCTGTAGCCGAACAGTTCGGCGTCGGCATAGGTCGGGCTGATGGCGGCGCAGTTGACCGAGACGAACAGCCCCGCGCGATCACTGGCGCGGTGAATCTGCCGCGCCAGCAGCTCCTTGCCGGTGCCGGTCTCGCCACGTATCAATACCGGCAGCGGCTGCGGTGCCAGGCGTTCGAGGGCCTGGCGCAGCGCCTGTGAGCGCGGGTCGACGAATACCAGCGCCTTGGCGCGGATGCTCAGCGGGCTCTTGTCCAGTTCAGGGAAGGTCAGCAATGGCTGGCCAAACGGGGTGTGAAAGCTCATGGAAAACTCCCGCCCCGGTCGCATGCAGCCGGGGCTCAAGGCATTCGTGGAACGGCCGTCGGATCAGGCGCGCCGCAGCGCGCGCTGGTCGATCCGGGCCTGCAGGCGGAACAGGTAGGCGAAGCCCTGTTCCCAGCGCTCATGGCCGGACTTGACGTTGATATGCCCGGCATTGGCCAGCAGCCCCGCCTCGGCATCCCAGGCGCGCGCCAGGTGCAGGGCCCGTGGCACGCTCACCGCAGGGTCGTTGTCAGAGCTGACCACCTGGCTTGGGAATGGCAGCGCCTGCAACGGGATCGGCGCAAAGTTGCGCAAGGCCGGCGCGCAGTTGGGCCGCTCGACATCGGCCGGCGCCACCAGCAGCGCGCCACGCACCCGCCGCAGCAGGCTCGGGCTGGCTTGGGCGGCCCAGTGGGCGACCGTGATGCAACCCAGGCTGTGGGCAATCAGAATCACCGGCGAGCTTTCGGCGGCGATCGCCTGCTCCAGTGCCTGCACCCAATCGCGCCGCTGCGGGGTGAGCCAGTCCTGCTGCTCGACCCGGGCGCTGTTGGGCAGGCTGCGCTGCCAGTGACTCTGCCAATGGTTGTCTGGCGATCCTTGCCAGCCCGGCACAATCAGGTAACGAATCGACTCATTGCGCATGGGGACGCCTCCGAAAGTTTGCGTGCTTGGGGTGCAAGTATAAGGAGGCAGTTATATCCGTAAAGGAATAAGAAGCTATTTATTAATAACCAAAATCACAGACCACTAAACGACGCCCATAAAAAAGGGCCGTCGAAACGGCCCAAAATCCCTGCTATGGCTAAGAGCATTACAACGAGGATTCACTTAACGATTGGGCTGCGGCGTCAGGCGCAGATAAGGTTTCACCGCCCGGTAACCTTTCGGGAAGCGCTGCTTGATTTCGTCCTCGTCCTTGAGCGACGGCACGATCACCACCTCATCACCGTCCTGCCAGTTGGCGGGGGTGGCGACCTTGTGGTTGTCGGTCAGTTGCAGCGAGTCGATCACCCGCAGGATCTCGTTGAAGTTGCGCCCGGTACTGGCTGGATAGGTGATGGTCAGGCGCACCTTCTTGTTCGGGTCGATGACGAACAGCGAGCGCACCGTGAGGGTGTCGCTGGCGTTGGGGTGGATCAGGTCGTACAGGTCGGACACCTTGCGGTCGGCGTCGGCGATGATCGGGAAGTTGACCACGGTGTTCTGGGTTTCGTTGATGTCATCGATCCAGCGGTGGTGCGAGTCGACCGGGTCGACCGACAGGGCGATGGCCTTGACCCCGCGCTTGGCGAAATCATCCTTGAGCTTGGCGGTCAGGCCCAGCTCGGTGGTGCACACCGGGGTGAAGTCGGCCGGGTGGGAGAACAGCACGCCCCAGCTGTTGCCCAACCATTCGTGGAAACGGATCTTGCCGGCGCTGGAATCCTGTTCGAAATCGGGGGCGATATCGCCGAGTTTGAGGCTCATGGAAGCGGCTCCTGTGCTGTGTCTGGCCTTGATGAGTTCAATGTGCCTGCATTCGAATCAAAATAAAAAGAATAAATATCGATTTATTTATAACCAGAACGCATACGAAATGGCAGGCACAAAAAAGCCTCGCACTAGGCGAGGCTTCTTCTGTTGCAGCTACGACTTACATGAAGGCGTAAGTGTAGTTGACGATGAAGCGAGTCTGGTCCTGGTCGGCGCTGCTTTCGCCTTCACCACGGTACACGCCCTGACGCAGGCTGAAGCCCAGGCCTTTGAGGGTACCTTGCTGGATGGTGTAGTCGACGCGAGCGTCACGCTCCCACTCGTCGTAGGTGCCGTGGCCCGATGCGTTACGCACGTCGTCACCACGCAGGTAGGCGACCGAAGCCTTCAGGCCTGGCACGCCCAGCGCGGCGAAGTCATAGGAGTACTGACCGAAGTTGGTGTTCTCGCCAGCACGGGCGAACTGGTTGATCATGCTGTCGGTGAACAGGTAGAAGCTGGAACCACCAGCGCCTTCCGAGGTGCCGCTGTCGTTGACCAGGTTGCCCTGGTTCAGCCAGACGAAGCCACCGTCGTCGCCAACCTGCTGACGACCGAGCATCAGCGCGTGGCCACCCAGGGTGTAGGTGAACATGGCAGACCAAGTCTTGTTGTCGATCTTGCCTTTGTTCTTGGCGTAGCCACCGTTGTTGTTGAAGTTGTACGCGCTGTCGTGGCCGTTCTTGCCGTCGTTGCTGCTGTCGAAGTAGCGCAGGTCGGTCTTGAACGACTGGTCGTCAGCGATCTTGAAGACGTGGGTCGCGCCCAGGAAGTGCTGCTTGTAGAAGTCTTCCAGGTTCGAGTAGTAGTACTGCAGGGTCAGGTCTGGAGTGAGCTTGTAGTCCAGGCCGCCGTAGCGGAACTTGTTGCTTTCGGCGGCGGAACCGGCAACCGACAGACCGGTGCGGTTGCTCGACGCACGGCCCATGGCGTGGGTCAGCTGACCGGCGTTGATGGTCAGGTTGTCGATTTCCTTCGAGGTGATGGTGCCACCTTCAAAGGTCTGCGGCAGCAGACGGCCATCGTTGGAGACCAGGATCGGCAGGTTCGGAGCCAGCGCGCTACCGAAGTGCGCTTCGGTCTTGGAGAATCGAGCCTTGGCATTGGCGCCAACACGTGCCCACTGGTCTGCGGCGCCCTTGCCGTCATCCGGGAAGAAACCACCTTTGTGGTAGCCGCCGCCGCCATCCAGACGGATGCCCCACAGCGCCTGCGCGTCAACACCAAAACCTACGGTGCCTTGAGTGAAGCCCGAGATGTAGTCGAGTTTGAAGCCCTGGCCAGATTCACGCTGGTCCGGACGCTCGAAGTTGGTGGAGCGACTGGCGTGAGCTTCACGGTTGTCGTTGTTGAAGTACATGGTGCGCGAGCTCAAGGACACTTTGCTGTCCTCGATGAACCCTGCAGCGCCTGCTTGTTGGGCGAGAACCCCCAGTGCCACGGCCAGGGCCAGGCTGGACTTGTACATGTTTTGCTCCTCTACGTTCTAATTTTTGTGCGTCACAAGCGGCAGGATCTTTTGCCCCACTCGCCCGGGATTGGCGATTTAGCACCAATGCGTGACCGCCAAGTCAATGCTCAACGGTCGATTCGCGACTTTGGTCTAAGCCGTCGTCCTGCGCTACAGGATAATGACAATCCTATAAATCCAAAATGACCGTTTTATGAATCTGTAAGACTTTTACGGAATAACATTGGAACCTTTACTGCGAAAGGTTGTATCGACGCCGTCAATCATACCTTTAGGTTATGTGCAAACGTTTGGCGACCCTCTGCCACTCAGCCCCCCGACCGGAGCCGAAAAAGGCTAGCAGCCCTTTTCCATTCCGCCAGCCGCAGCCCCCGCGCCCTTAAAGCGTTTGGCTCCTAAGCTAATGCAAAAAAGTTATTTATTTCTAATTTCTTAGATCATCTAGTCTTCTCGCCATCCATAACCCAATTGCCTGACGAGAGGTTCACCATGATCCCGCATGCCCCGCTGCGCCTGTTCGCTGCCCTGACCCTCGCCGGCACCAGCTGGCTGGCCCAGGCCGCCGACCTGACCGTCGCCTACCAGACCACCGTCGACCCGGCCAAGGTGGCCCAGGTGGACGGCGACTACGAGAAAGCCAGCAAGGCCAGCATCGACTGGCGCAAGTTCGACAACGGCGCCGACGTGATCACCGCCGTGGCCAGCGGCGACGTGCAGATCGGTTACCTCGGCTCGAGCCCCCTGGCCGCCGCCGCCACCCGCAAGCTGCCGGTCGAGACCTTCCTGATCGCCACCCAGATCGGTGCCGGCGAGGCGCTGGTCGCCCGTGACAGCATCAAGACCCCGCAGGACCTGGTGGGCAAGAAAGTCGCCGTGCCGTTCGTCTCCACCGGCCACTACAGCCTGCTGGCCGCGCTCAAAAGCTGGAACATCGACCCCACCAAGGTGCAGATCCTCAACCTGGCGCCGCCGGCGATCATCGCCGCCTGGAAGCGCGGCGACATCGACGCCACCTACGTCTGGGACCCGGCACTGGGCGTGGCCAAGGAAAACGGCAAGGTGCTGATCACCTCCGGCGAGCTGGCCGAAAAAGGCGCGCCGACCTTCGACGCCTGGATCGTGCGCAAGGACTTCGCCGCCAAGCACCCAGACATCGTCAAGTCGTTCGCCAAGGTCACCCTCGACGCCTATGCCGACTACCGCAAAGACCCGAAAGCCTGGCTGGCCAACCCGGACAACGTCGCCAAGCTGGTCAAGCTGTCGGGTGCCAAGGCGGCGGATATCCCGGTACTGCTGCAAGGCAACGTCTACCCGCTGGCGGACGACCAGGCCAATGCCCTCGGCGCACCGACCACCCAGGCGCTGACCGACACCGCCACCTTCCTCAAGCAACAAGGCAAGGTCGATGCGGTACTGCCGGACTACTCGCCCTACGTCAGCAAGCAATACCTGCCCAACTAAGACCGGAGCCCGTCATGGCCTTGCTTGAACTGGAGCGCATCAGCGCACAGTACCCCGGCGCCAGCACCCCGGTGCTGGCCGACATCAACCTGAGCCTGGGCCCACGCCAGCTGCTGGTGGCCCTTGGGCCATCCGGCAGCGGCAAGACGTCGCTGCTCAACCTGATCGCCGGTTTCGTCGCCCCCAGCGCCGGGCGCATCACCCTTGATGGTGCCGCGGTGCAAGGGCCAGGCGCCGACCGTGGCGTGGTGTTCCAGGACGACGCCCTGCTGCCGTGGCAGGACGTGCTGGCCAATGTCGCCTTCGGCCTGCAACTGGCCGGCGTACCCCGCGCGCAGCGTGAGGCCAAGGCCCGCGAGATGCTGGCGCTGGTCGACCTGGCCGGCTTCGGCGAGCGGCACATCTGGCAGTTGTCCGGTGGCCAGAAACAGCGCGTGGGCCTGGCCCGAGCGTTGGCCGCCGACCCTCGGGTGCTGCTGATGGACGAGCCGTTCGGCGCCCTCGACGCCTTCACCCGCGAACAGATGCAGGAGTTGCTGCTGCAGGTCTGGCAGCGCACCGCCAAGCCGGTGTTCCTGATCACCCACGACATCGAAGAGGCAGTGTTCCTGGCCACCGAGCTGGTACTGCTGGCGCCCAACCCCGGGCGCGTGGTCGAACGCCTGCAGCTGGACTTCGGCCAGCGCTACGCCGCCGGCGAGCCAGCCCGGGCGATCAAGTCCGACCCACGTTTCATCGAAACCCGCGAGCACGTGTTGGCGCGGGTGTTCTCGCAACGCGAAACCGCCCGCCGAGAGGAGTCTGCATGAGCAGCCTGGACCTGCCTGTCGCGGCCAAACGTGACGCCAAACCTGCCCCTGGCAAAACCCGCCAGCCCCTTTCCACCCGCTGGATCAGCACCCTGACCCTGGCCACCCTGCTGCTGGCCTGGTGGCTGGTGACGGCCGCCGGTTGGGTCGAGCCGCTGTTCCTGCCGCCGCCCGCCGACATCCTGGCCAAGGCCTGGACCCTGCTCACCCAGGGCTACATGGACGCCAGCCTGTGGCAGCACCTGGGCGCCAGCCTCGGCCGCATCGGCCTGGCACTGGCGGCTGCGACCCTGACCGCCATCCCGGTCGGCCTGGCCATCGGTTACAACCGCGTGGCCCGCGGCATCCTCGACCCATTGATCGAGTTCTACCGGCCGATCCCGCCGCTGGCCTACCTGCCATTGATCGTGATCTGGTGCGGCATCGGCGAGCTGTCCAAGGTGCTGCTGATCTACCTGGCGATCTTCGCCCCGATCGCCATCGCCACCGCCACCGGCGTGCGCACCGTCGACCCGACCAAGCTGCGCGCCGCGCAATCGCTGGGCGCGACCAAGGCCCAGCTGATCCGCCACGTGATCCTGCCCAGCGCCCTGCCCGACATCCTCACCGGCGTGCGCATCGGCCTGGGCGTGGGCTGGTCGACCCTGGTCGCCGCCGAGCTGATCGCTGCCACCAGCGGCCTGGGCTTCATGGTGCAGTCGGCGGCGCAGTTCCTGGTGACCGACGTGGTAGTGCTGGGGATCCTGTTGATCGCCCTGATCGCCTTCGCCCTGGAGATGGGCCTGCGCGCCCTGCAACGCAAGCTGGTGCCCTGGCACGGGCAGAGCCATTGATCAATCGCGGGGCAAGCCCGCTCCCACGCAAAATAAGTTCGTGGGAGGGGGCTTGCCCCGCGATATTGCCCGATAACGGGACACGAACTCTCAAGCGAGAAAACACCATGAGCCTGACCATCACCCCTCTCAGCCCGGCCCTGGGCGCGCAGATCAGCGGCGTCGACATCAGCCGCGATATCACCAAAGAGCAGCGCGACGCCATCGAGCAGGCGCTGCTCGAGCACCAGGTGCTGTTCTTCCGCGACCAGCCGATCAACCCTGAACAACAGGCGCGCTTCGCCGCCCACTTCGGCGACCTGCACATCCACCCGATCTACCCCAACGTGCCCCAAACCCCGCAGGTGCTGATCCTCGACACCGCCGTGACCGACGTGCGCGACAACGCCGTGTGGCACACCGACGTGACCTTCCTGCCGACCCCGGCACTGGGCGCGGTGCTCAGCGCCAAGCAGCTGCCGGCCTACGGTGGCGACACCTTGTGGGCCAGTGGCATTGCCGCATTCGAGGCACTGTCGGCGCCGTTGCGCGCGATGCTCGACGGCCTGACCGCCACCCATGACTTCACCAAATCCTTCCCACTGGAGCGCTTCGGCACCACCCCCGAAGACCTGGCGCGCTGGGAAACCACCCGGCGCAACAACCCGCCGCTGTCGCACCCGGTGGTACGCACCCACCCGGTCAGCGGGCGCAAGGCGCTGTTCGTCAACGAAGGGTTCACCACGCGCATCAACGAGCTGAACGAGTATGAAAGCGAGGCGCTGCTCAAGCTGCTGTTCGCCCATGCGACGCGGCCGGAGTTCAGCATTCGCTGGCGTTGGCAGGAGAACGACGTGGCGTTCTGGGATAACCGCGTGACCCAGCATTTTGCGGTGGATGACTACCGGCCCAATCGGCGGGTGATGCACCGGGCGACCATCCTCGGGGATGCGCCGTTCTGAGACCTGCCGGTGCAGAGCGAGGGAGCGGGCTTGCCCCGCGATGGCTGTGCTGAATCCACCATCGCAATCGCGGGGCAAGCCCGCTCCCACGAACCCTGAACCTGGATCTCAGCGAACCAGATGCAGGTACTGCATGTGCCGCTCGTACTGGTCGAGGATGTCGTTGATGATCTGCTCCTTGCTGTAGCCCACCAGGTCGTAGTTCTGGCTGCCCTCGCTCAGGTGCACCTCGGCCCGGTAATAACGGCGGTTCTTCAAGTCCTGCGTACCCAGCCCACCGAGGGCGAACGACGGTGTGAAATACCCACGCATCTGCACCTGGTAGATGAACGGCTGCTCATCGCCATGGCCGATCTTCAGGCTGACGTTGTCATGGCTCGGGTCGTCCTGGGTGATCAGCACCAGGCCCTTCTGCTCGAACACCTCGCGCACCTCGGCAATCGCCGGGCGCACCACGTCGTCCATGAAGCGGTACACCTCGTCACGCGACGGGAAATGCACGGCCTGGCTCAGGCGCTGGCGCCAGCCGCCACGGCCGCGCCGCGACTGGGCGAACGGGGCCAGCGAATGCATCTGGGCGATCTGCCGCTGGCTCTCCAGGTAGAAGGCTTTGTGCAGCCCCCACATCATGCACAACAGGATCAGCGAGAACGGCAGCGAGGTCAGCACCACCGCAGACTTGAGCGAGTCGATGCTGCCGGCGAACAGCAGGGCACTGGTGATCAGCGCAGTCATCGCACCCCAGAAGATCCGCAGCCAGTTCGGCCCGTCTTCGTCAGCGCCGCCGCCCTTGGCCGACAGCGTCGACAGCACCACGGTGCCGGAGTCGGCCGAGGTGACGAAGAACACGAAGCTGATGAACACTGTCACGGCGATCACCGTCTTGCTCCACGGGTAGGTTTCCAGCAGCAGGTACAGGCTCATCGACGGGTTATCCAGTGCCGACTGGCCCAGCGCGGTCATGCCGTGGTTGATCACCTGATCCAGCGCGCTGTTGCCGAAGATCGACATCCACGCCAGGGTGAAGCCCAGCGGGATCAGCAGCACGCCGAAGACGAACTCGCGGATGGTGCGGCCGCGCGAAATACGCGCGATGAACAGGCCCACGAACGGCGCCCAGGCAATCCACCAGGCCCAGTAGAACACCGTCCAGCCACCCAGCCAGTCACGGTTTTCACCATAGGCGTACACGTCGAAACTCTTGCGAGGCAAGGCACCGAGGTAGTCGCCGAGGTTCTGGATCAGGGTGTTGAACAGGTGCTGGGTGGGCCCGGCGAACAGCACGAACAGCAGCAGCGCGCAGGCCAGGAACAGGTTGATGTCGCTCATCACCCGCACGCCCTTCTCCACCCCGGCGACCGCCACGGCCACCGCCGCGCCCATCATCAGGGTGATCAGCAGCACCTGCACCCACTGGCTGTGGCTGATGCCGAACAGGTAGTCGAGCCCGGCGTTCAGGTGCAGCACGCCGAAGCCCATGTCGGCACCCAGGCCGAACACCGTGGCAATGATGCCGAAGCCGTCCACCGCGTAGCCGATCGGGCCGTTGATGCGCTTGCCGATCAGCGGGTACAGCGCCGAACGCAGCGCCAGCGGCAGGTTGTGGCGGTAGGCGAAGTAGGCCAGCGCCATGCCGACGAAGGCGAACACGCCCCAGCCATGCAGGCCCCAGTGCAGGAACAGGATCTGCATCGCCTGGCGCCCGGCCTCGGCCGTGCCCGCCTCGCCCTGGGGCGGCTGGAGCATGTGGGTCAGGGGTTCGGAAACACAGAAGAAGAACAGCGTGATGCTGATGCCGGCGGCGAACAGCATGCCCGCCCAGGACAGGTAGCTGAACTCGGGTTCGTCGTGGTCGGCGCCGAGCTTGATCTTGCCGTAGCCGGACACCGCGGTGACCACCACGAACACCAGGTACAGGGTCATGGCCAGCATGTAGTACCAGCCGACGGTGTTGGCCGCCCAGTTCTGCGCCGCCAGCAACCATTCGCCGGCCGCTTGCGGCATGGCGATGACCACCAGGCCGAACAGTAGGATGAAACTTGCCGCGAAGTAGAACACCGGGGGGTTCATGCGGATCTTGCCATTGGCAAGGGAAGGCGTTGGTGCACTCATCGGGCGTGCACCTCGTCAAAGGACGTGAGGTTCGGATTGTACGGGTTCAGCAAAGGAATCCTCCTGTTGAACACCGGCAATGGACCAGCGTTTTTTCATTGAACAAGCGTTCAAGTTAAACATGGATCGGATTTCAATGCGACCCGATGCCGCTGGGCGGGAAATCGGCGCTGCCCTCTTCGCGGGTAAACCCGCTCCCACAGAGACCGCACATTTCTCGCCTTGAGCGACATCCTGTGGGAGCGGCGGTGCGCCGATGCGATTTACCCGCGAAGAGGCCGGCACAGACGACCCACATCTCAGATCAGTTCTTGTCCTGGCAATCCAGCTGCAAATTGGCCTGGGTAATGTTGCTCTCGGCCGGCACGCTGCGGGTCAGCCACACGTTGCCGCCAATGGTCGAGCCCTTGCCGATGGTGATACGCCCAAGAATGGTCGCCCCGGCATAGATCACCACGTCGTCCTCGACGATCGGGTGGCGCGCCAGGCCTTTGTGCAGGGTCCCCGACTCGTCGCTGGGGAAGCGCTTGGCACCCAGGGTTACCGCCTGGTAAATGCGCACCCGCTCGCCAATGATCGCCGTCTCGCCGATGACCACGCCGGTGCCGTGATCGATGAAGAAACTCGGGCCGATCTGCGCACCGGGGTGGATGTCGATGCCGGTGGCCGAGTGCGCCAGCTCCGAGCTGATCCGCGCCAGCAGCGGCAAGCCGGCCCGGTACAGGTGATGGGCCAGGCGGTGGTGGATGATCGCCAGGATGCCCGGGTAGCACAGCAGCACCTCGTCGACGCTGCGCGCCGCCGGATCACCGTGGTAGGCGGCCAGCACATCGGTGTCGAGCAGCACGCGCAGGGCCGGCAGGGCGGCGGCGAAGTCCTGGATCAGGCGCAGGGCGTGGGCGTCGACGTCGGTGACGTCGGTCTTGCCATGGCGCGCCGCGTAACGCAGTTCCAGGCGAGCCTGGGTCAGCAGCGCGGTCAGCGCGGCGTCGAGGGTATGGCCGACGTAGAAGTCCTCGCTTTCCTCGCGCAGGTCCACCGGGCCCAGGCGCATGGGGAACAGCGCGCCGCACAGTTGCTCGAGGATCTGGCGCAGCGCCTCGCGCGACGGCAGCTCGCGGCCACCCTGCTCGCCGCTACTGCGGCCATTGCTGCTGCGCCATTGCTCACGGGCGCTGCGCAGGCCGGTGACGATGCCCTGCAGTTGCCAATGGGCTGTTGATGGTTGTTCGCTCACGGTTATCTCCTGGCGGGGCATTTCTATTCTTGTTCACCAGTGCTGGCTGCTTCGCGGGTAAACCCGCTCCCACAGGTATCACACAAGCTCTGTGGGAGCGGGTTTACCCGCGAAGGGGCCAGCACCGAGTGAATGCCATCCACGATACGACAAATCCACCCCTTGGAAAAAACAACGCTTTATTCCATCCTGCGCTAAGTCAGGCATAAGCAACGCTGACGGGGTGTCCATTCGTGGCTACCCTCAACCCTGCCATGGGATGGCAATTTGCAGACATGGAATAACAACCGGATTTTTTATTATTTCCAGGCCTATACAGCCCAGCTTTATATTTGCCACCCACTACTTCCACAACAAGCGCGGGGCCACACATGTCCAAATTCGCCAAACCCCTTCTCAATGCCAGCCTGGCGCTGCTGCTCGGCGCCGGCCTGCTCGGCCAGGCCTTCGCCGGCGAGCAACTGAAGACCATCCAGGAAAAAGGCGTGATCAACGTCGGCCTGGAAGGCACCTACCCGCCCTTCAGCTTCCAGGATGAAAACGGCAAGCTGGCCGGCTTCGAAGTGGAACTGTCGGAACTGCTGGCCAAGGAGCTGGGGGTCAAGGCCAAGGTGCAGCCGACCAAATGGGACGGCATCCTCGCCGCGCTGGAGTCCAAACGTTTGGATGTGGTGATCAACCAGGTGACCATCTCCGAAGAGCGCAAGAAGAAGTACGACTTCACCGAGCCCTACACCGTCTCCGGTATCCAGGCGCTGATCCTAAAGAAGAAAGCCGACGCCCTGAACATCAAGACCGCGCAGGACCTGGCCGGCAAGAAGGTCGGCGTTGGCCTGGGCACCAACTACGAGCAATGGGTCAAGCAGGACGTGCCGAAAGCCGAAGTACGCACCTATGAAGACGACCCGAGCAAGTTCGCCGACCTGCGCAACGGCCGCATCGACGCCATCCTGATTGACCGCCTGGCCGCGCTGGAGTACGCGCAGAAAGCCAAGGACACCCAGCTCGCCGGCGACGCCTTCTCGCGCCTGGAAAGCGGCGTGGCCCTGCGCAAGGGTGAGCCCGAGCTGCTGGCCGCACTCAACAAGGCCATCGACAAGCTCAAGGCTGACGGCACCCTGGCCAAGCTGTCCGAGAAATACTTCGGTGCCGATGTCACCAAATGATCGCTGAAAGCCTGCAACTCGTTGCCGATTCCACGCCCTTCCTGTTGAAGGGCGCTGGCTACACGGTGCTGCTCAGTGTCGGCGGCATGTTCTTCGGCCTGGTGCTGGGCTTTGCCCTGGCACTGATGCGCCTGTCGAAGATCCTGCCGCTGGACTGGCTGGCACGCATCTACGTCTCGTTCTTCCGTGGCACGCCGCTGCTGGTACAGCTGTTCGTGATCTATTTCGGCATGCCGCAGATCGGTATCGAGCTCGACCCGATCCCGGCCTCGCTGATCGGTCTGTCGCTGAACATGGCGGCGTACATCTGCGAAATCCTGCGTGCGGCGATCTCCTCGATCGACCGTGGCCAGTGGGAGGCCGCTGCCTCCATCGGCATGACCCGCACCCAGGCCATGCGCCGGGCGATCCTGCCGCAGGCGCTGCGCACCGCGCTGCCGCCGCTGGGTAACAGTTTCATCTCGCTGGTCAAGGACACCGCCCTGGCGGCGACCATCCAGGTACCCGAGCTGTTCCGTCAGGCGCAGCTGATCACCGCCCGCACCTTCGAAGTGTTCACCATGTACCTGGCGGTTGCGCTGATCTACTGGATCCTCTGCAGCATCCTCGCGCACTTCCAGAACCGCATGGAAGCGCGGGTCAACCAGCACGACCAGGAGCACTGACGATGATCGTAGTAGAAGGCCTGACCAAGCGGTTCAAGGGCCAGACCGTGCTCAACGGCATCGACCTCACCGTACAACCGGGCGAAGTGGTGGCCATCATCGGCCCCAGCGGCTCGGGCAAGACCACCTTCCTGCGCTGCCTCAACCTGCTGGAAACGCCCGACGCAGGGCGCATCCAGATCGGCGATATCAGCATCGACGCCAACCGCCCCCTGGGCGGCCAGCAAAGCGCGATTCGCCGCCTGCGCCAGCAGGCCGGCTTCGTGTTCCAGAACTTCAACCTGTTCCCTCACCGAACCGCGCTGGACAACGTCATCGAAGGGCCGGTAATCGTCAAGAAGACCCCTCGGGACAAGGCCATCGAGTTGGGCAAACGCCTGCTGGCAAAGGTCGGCCTGGCCGGCAAGGAAGACGCCTACCCCCGGCGCCTGTCCGGTGGCCAGCAGCAGCGGGTGGCCATTGCCCGCGCCCTGGCCATGGAACCGGAGGTGATCCTGTTCGACGAGCCCACCTCGGCGCTCGACCCTGAGCTGGTGGGCGAAGTGCTGGCGACCATCCGCGGCCTGGCCGAGGAAAAGCGCACCATGATCATCGTCACCCACGAGATGAGCTTCGCCCGCGATGTGGCCAATCGGGTGATCTTCTTCGACAAGGGCGTGATCGTCGAGCAGGGTGAGGCCAAGGCGCTGTTCGCCAACCCCAGAGAGGAGCGTACGCGGCAGTTCTTGCGCAAGTTCCTCGGCACGGCTGCCTCAGAGTAAGCCTGCACAACCTCCACTGACGCAATCGCCGGCAAGCCGGCTCCCACAGGTGTGCGCTGTACCTG
>NZ_JBDJLM010000047.1:0-38776 GCF_039673365.1 Pseudomonas sp. TWI923
CCACAGGTGCTGTGCCATCCCAGGGAATGCACAGTACCTGTGGGAGCGGGTTTACCCGCGAAGAGGTTTGTGAGCTCTCAGTTCTGGTAGCTGTCGATCACTTCCTGCGCCGCGCGGAACGCATCGATCGCCGCCGGTACGCCGGCATACACAGCGCAATGCAGTAACGCTTCGCGAATCTCCTCCACCGTGCAGCCATTGTTCAACGCCCCGCGCACATGCCCCTTGAGCTCCTGCGGGCACTTGAGCGCGGTCAGCGTGGCCAGGGTGATCAGGCTGCGGGTCTTCAGTGGCAGCCCGTCGCGGGCCCAGACGCTGCCCCAGGCATGTTCGTTGACGAAGTCCTGCAGCGGTTGGGTGAACGCGGTCGCATTGCCCAGGGCGCGGTCGACGAAGGCATCGCCCATCACCTGGCGGCGAATGCTTTCGCCGGTCTGTTTCGTATCAGCCATGTTGTTTTCCTTAGTGTTGGCGGCGCCAGGCGCGCACCGTCGTATACAGCAGCACGACGCCGAGCGCTGGCAGAACGTAGAACAGCATCAGGTTTTCCAGGCGCCCGGCCAAGGGCAGCCCGGTGGTGAAGGTCACCACGTGCAGGCCGTAGGCCAGGTACAGGCAGAGGAATACCAGGCCCTCGGCGCGGGTCACCCGAAAGCCCGAATAGAACACCGGCAGGCACAGCGCCGCGACCCCGAGCATCACTGGCAGGTCGAAATCCAGGGCGTTGGGCGAGATCGACAGCGGCTCGGGCGCAACCACGGCGGTCAGCCCCAGCACCGCCAGCAGGTTGAACAGGTTGCTGCCGATTACCGTGCCCACGGCCACCTCGCGTTCGCCGCGCAGCGCGGCGATCAGGGCGGCGGCCAACTCCGGCAACGAAGTGCACACCGCGACTACGGTCAGGCCGATGACTCGTTCGGAGAGCCCGAGGTCGGTGGCGACCTCGACGGCGGCCTGCAGCAGCAGGTGCCCGGCCAGGCTCAGCAGGCCGAGGCCCAGGAAGACTTGCAGCAAAACGCCGCTCCAGAAGCGTCCGGCGCCTGTGACTGGCGTATTCGCTGCTGGATAGGTGCGCGCATGGTGGCGTGACTGGTGTCGGAGCATCAGCAGGTAGCCGAGCAGGCCGAACAGCAACAGTGCACCTTCGAAGCGCCCCAGCTGGCCATTGCCGGCCAGCAGATAGACCAGGCCGCTGGCGGCGATCATCAAGGGAATGTCCAGGCGCACCAGCTGGCGCGACACGCGCAGGGGAATGATCAGCGCGGCCAGGCCGAGAATCACCAGCACGTTGAAGATATTGCTGCCGATCACGCTACCCACCGCCACATCAGGCGCGCCTTGATAGGCAGCCTGCAGGCTGACGGTGAGTTGCGGCGCGGTACTGCCGAACGCCACCAGGCTCAGGCCGATGATCAGCGGGCGTACATGCAGGCGGGTGGCCAGGCGCAGCGCCGCGCGTACCAGCAGCTCGGCGCCGAGGATCAGCAACAGCAGGCCCAGGCCCAGTTGCAGCAGGCTGAAGGTGGGGAGGGTGGCCAGGTCGAAAATGGCGAGGGCTCCAGTCAGGTCAATCGCTCAGACCTTGTACCCGGACTCGCGCCGTTCCGCTACGGAGCATGCCGATTTTTTCTGCTGCGGCGCGTGACAGGTCGATCAGCCGGCCGCGTGTGTGCGGGCCGCGGTCGTTGATGCGTACCACCACGCTGCGCTGGTTGGCGAGGTTGGTCACCAGCACCCGGCTGCCGAAGGGCAGGCTGCGGTGGGCGGCGGTTAGGCCGTGCTGGTTGAACGGTTCGCCACTGGCGGTGCGTTTGCCGTGGTGGCGGCTGCCGTAGTAGGAGGCGGTGCCGGTTTCGTTGTAACCGCGAGGGTCGATGTCGTGGCTGGCGCAGCCGGCCAGCAGGGCGAAGAGGGTGAGGCTGGTGAGGTAATATTTCTGCAATTTGGAAGCTCCGCCATTGGGGCCGCTGTGCGGCCCTTCGCGGGTAAACCCGCTCCCACAGGTATGTCGCTGTCCTGTGGGAGCGGGTTTACCCGCGAACGAGGGCGAAGCCCTCGCCGCGCTTTCAGGTCACCCTTCGAGCTTGGACTTGAGCAATTGGTTCACTTGCCCCGGGTTGGCCTTGCCTTTCGAGGCCTTCATCGCCTGGCCGACGAAGAAGCCGAACATCTTGCCGCGCTTGGCTTCGTCAGCGGCGCGGTACTGTTCGACCTGGTCGGCGTTGGCGGCGAGCATCTCGTCGAGCATCTTGTCGATCGCGCCGGTGTCGGTGACCTGCTTCAGGCCTTTGCTTTCGATGATGCTGTCGGCATCGCCTTCGCCAGCGGCCATGGCCTCGAACACGGTCTTGGCAATCTTGCCGCTGATGGTGTTGTCACGGATGCGCAGCAGCATGCCGCCCAGTTGCTCGGCGCTGACCGGCGACTGATCGATCTCCAGGCCCAGCTTGTTCAGCAGGCTGCCCAGCTCGACCATGACCCAGTTGGCGGCCAGCTTGGCGTCGCCGCCGATCTTCACCACCTGTTCGAAGTAGTCGGCCTGCTCGCGGCTGGAGGCCAGCACGTTGGCGTCGTAGGCCGACAGGCCGTACTGGCTCTGGAAGCGTTCGACCTTTTGTGGCGGCAGCTCCGGCAAGCCGGCGCGCACGCTGTCGAGGAACGCAGGCTCGATGACCACCGGCAGCAGGTCCGGGTCGGGGAAGTAACGGTAGTCGTTGGCTTCCTCCTTGCTGCGCATGGAGCGGGTCTCGTCCTTGTTCGGGTCGTACAGGCGGGTTTCCTGCACCACCTTGCCGCCGTCCTCGATCAGGTCGATCTGGCGCTGGATTTCGCTGTTGATCGCGCGCTCGATGAAGCGGAACGAGTTGACGTTCTTGATCTCGCAGCGGGTGCCGAACTCGGCCTGGCCTTTCGGGCGGATCGACACGTTGCAGTCGCAGCGCAGCGAGCCTTCGGCCATGTTGCCGTCGCAGATGCCCAGGTAGCGCACCAGGGCATGGATCGCCTTGACGTAGGCCACGGCCTCTTTGGCGCTGCGCATGTCCGGCTCGGAGACGATCTCCAGCAGCGGCGTGCCAGCGCGGTTCAGGTCGATGCCGGTGGCGCCGTTGAAGTCTTCGTGCAGGCTTTTGCCGGCGTCTTCTTCAAGGTGCGCGCGGGTCACGCCAATGCGCTTGACGGTGCCGTCTTCCAGGGCGATGTCCAGGTGGCCCTTGCCGACGATCGGCAGGTCCATCTGGCTGATCTGGTAGCCCTTGGGCAGGTCAGGGTAGAAGTAGTTCTTGCGCGCGAACACGTTGCGCGGGCCGATTTCGGCATCGATCGCCAGGCCGAACATGCACGCCATGCGCACGGCTTCCTGGTTGAGCACCGGCAGTACGCCGGGCATGCCCAGATCGACCAGGCTGGCCTGGGTGTTCGGCTCGGAACCGAAGGTGGTGGCGCTGCCGGAGAAAATCTTCGACTGGGTGGCGAGCTGGGTATGAATTTCCAGCCCGATCACAACTTCCCATTGCATGTGTGAATTCCTCAGAAGCCGTTGGGGGCGCGGGTGTGCCAGTCGGTGACTTGCTGGTAACGGTGCGCGATGTTGAGCAGGCGGCCTTCCTGGAAATACGGGGCCAGCAGCTGCACGCCCACCGGCAGGCCATCGACGAAGCCGGCCGGCATCGACAGGCCCGGCAGGCCCGCCAGGTTGGCGGTGATGGTGTAGACGTCTTCCAGGTAGGCGGCGACCGGGTCGCTGCTCTTGGCGCCGAGCTTCCAGGCCGGGTTTGGCGTGGTCGGGCCGAGGATCACGTCGACGTCGTGGAAGGCGGCCACGAAGTCGTTCTTGATCAGGCGGCGGATCTGCTGCGCCTTGACGTAGTAGGCATCGTAGTAGCCGGCCGACAGGGCGTAGGTGCCGACCATGATTCGGCGCTGCACTTCGACGCCGAAGCCTTCACCGCGCGAGCGCTTGTACAGGTCGGTGAGGTCTTTGGGGTTTTCGCAGCGGTAGCCGAAGCGCACGCCGTCGAAACGCGACAGGTTGGAGGAAGCTTCCGCCGGGGCGATCACGTAGTAGGCCGGGATGGCGTGCTGCATGTTCGGCAGGCTGATTTGCTTGACCACGGCGCCGAGCTTTTCCAGCTCCTTGACGCTGGCATGCACCAGTTCGGCGATGCGCGGGTCGAGGCCGGCACCGAAGTATTCCTTCGGCACGCCGATGCGCAGGCCTTGCAGCGAGCCGTTCAGGCTGGCGCTGAAGTCTGGCACTGGCTCGTCGACCGAGGTCGAGTCCTTGGCGTCGAAACCGGCCATGCCTTGCAGCAGCAGGGCGCAGTCTTCAGCGGTACGGGCCAGCGGACCGCCCTGGTCGAGGCTGGAGGCATAGGCAATCATGCCCCAGCGCGAAACACGGCCGTAGGTCGGCTTGAGGCCGGTCAGGTTGGTGAAGGCCGCCGGTTGGCGGATCGAACCGCCGGTGTCGGTACCGGTGGTGGCCGGCAGCAGGCGCGCGGCCACGGCCGCGGCCGAGCCGCCGGACGAACCGCCAGGCACGTGTTCCAGGTTCCACGGGTTCTTCACCGCGCCGTAGTGGCTGGACTCGTTGGCCGAGCCCATGGCGAACTCGTCCATGTTGGTCTTGCCCAGGGTGACCATGCCGGCTGCGGCCAGTTTGGCGACCACGGTGGCGTCATACGGGGCGGTGAAGTTGTCGAGCATCTTCGAGCCGCAGCTGGTGCGGGTGCCGTTGGTGCAGAACAGGTCCTTGTGGGCGATCGGCGCGCCCAGCAGCGCACCGGTTTCACCAGCGGCGCGGCGGGCGTCGGCGGCGCGCGCCTGCTCCAGGGCCTGCTCTTCGGTGACGGTGATGAAGCTGTTGAGCTGTGGGTCGAGCTGCTTGATGCGCGACAGCAGCGCGCCGGTCAGTTCTGCCGAAGAGAACGACTTGTCAGCGAGGCCGCGGGCGATCTCGGCCAGAGTGAATTGATGCATGGCAGGCGCTATCCCTTAATCGATGACTTTCGGAACCAGGTACAGACCGTTCTCGGTCGACGGGGCGACGGCTTGATACTGGTCGCGCTGATTGCTCTCGGTGACCTGGTCGGGACGCAGGCGCTGGGTGGTTTCCAGCGGGTGGGCGAGGGGTTCGATGCCTGTGGTGTCGACGGCTTGCATCTGGTCGACCAGCCCGAGAATGCTGTTCAAGGCGTCGGTAATGCGTGGCAGCTCGCCTTCATTCAGGCCCAAGCGGGCCAGATGGGCGATCTTTTCCACGTCGGAGCGTTGCAGCGCCATGGGGATCTCCAGGGGGAACGATGAACGGAATTGTCCGCTAACAAAATGAGGAACATGTCAGGACTCTGGCGGTCAAAGGGCCGCGATCATCGGTAGGCATGCTCGGAAAAACAGCCAATTTAACATATTGGCTCCTTGCCCAAAATCCCTGCCATTGTTAGAGTTTGCCGCACTTTTTTACCCACGCTTTCCCCAGGGTCACTTTCCCATGTTCAAGAAACTGCGTGGCATGTTTTCCAGCGATCTGTCTATCGACCTGGGTACTGCCAACACCCTTATTTACGTGCGTGAGCGCGGTATCGTCCTGAATGAGCCCTCGGTTGTTGCCATCCGTACCCACGGCAACCAGAAAAGCGTCGTCGCTGTCGGTACCGAAGCCAAGCGCATGCTGGGCCGTACGCCCGGCAACATCGCGGCCATTCGTCCGATGAAAGATGGCGTGATCGCCGACTTCAGCGTTTGTGAAAAAATGTTGCAGTATTTCATCAACAAGGTTCACGAAAACAGCTTCCTGCAGCCCAGCCCTCGCGTGCTGATCTGCGTGCCGTGCAAGTCGACCCAAGTAGAGCGTCGCGCCATTCGCGAGTCGGCCCTGGGTGCCGGTGCCCGTGAAGTGTTCTTGATCGAAGAGCCGATGGCCGCTGCCATCGGTGCCGGCCTGCCGGTCGAAGAAGCCCGCGGTTCGATGGTCGTCGATATTGGTGGTGGTACCACCGAAATCGCGCTGATCTCGCTCAACGGCGTGGTCTATGCCGAGTCCGTGCGTGTTGGCGGCGACCGCTTCGACGAAGCCATCGTCACCTATGTGCGCCGTAACTACGGCAGCCTGATCGGCGAATCCACCGCCGAGCGCATCAAGCAGGAAATCGGCACCGCCTACCCAGGCGGCGAAGTGCGCGAAGTCGACGTCCGTGGCCGTAACCTGGCCGAGGGCGTTCCACGTGCCTTCACTCTGAACTCCAACGAAGTGCTTGAAGCTCTGCAAGAGTCGCTGGCGACCATCGTCCAGGCGGTCAAGAGCGCCCTGGAGCAATCGCCGCCTGAGCTGGCCTCGGACATCGCCGAGCGCGGCCTGGTGCTGACCGGTGGTGGCGCGCTGCTGCGTGACCTGGACAAGCTGCTGGCCCAGGAAACCGGCCTGCCGGTGATCGTCGCCGAAGACCCGCTGACCTGCGTCGCCCGTGGCGGCGGCCGCGCCCTGGAAATGATGGACAAGCACGCGATGGACCTGCTCTCCAGCGAGTGAGCCCTGACGCTGCCGTTTCATCGCCCGGTTTACAGGTAGCACGCGCAGTGCTACCTGTATGCGCTGGGTTGGCGCCCGTGAGGGCGTCGTTTTCCGTCAATTCGCAAGCAGGCCGGTGCGTTGCCCCATGTTCAGTGACTTCCTGAGTCGTCCGCGAGGAACGGCCCATTAAACCGCTTTTCTCCAAAGGCCCCTCGCTGGGCGTGCGCCTGCTCGTGCTGGTGGTGATGTCGATCGCGCTGATGGTGGTCGACTCGCGTTTCGACCTGCTCAAGCCCGTGCGCAGCCAGATGGGCCTGGTGTTGATGGAGTCCTACTGGATCACCGACCTGCCGCAGCGCATGTGGCAGGGTGTGGCTGGCCAGTTCGGCAGCCGCACCGAGCTGATCGCCGAAAACGAGAAACTCAAGACCGAAGCCTTGCTGCTGCAAGGGCGCCTGCAAAAGCTAGCGGCCTTGACCGAGCAGAACGTGCGCCTGCGTGAGTTGCTCAATTCCTCGGCGCTGGTCAACGAGAAGGTTGAGGTTGCCGAGCTGATCGGTGTCGATCCCAACCCGTTCACCCACCGCATCCTGATCAACAAGGGCGAGCGCGACGGCGTGTTCCTCGGCCAGCCGGTGCTCGATGCCCGTGGCCTGATGGGCCAGGTGGTCGAGCTGATGCCGTACACCTCGCGGGTGCTGCTGCTCACCGATACCACCCACAGCATTCCGGTGCAGGTCAACCGCAACGGCCTGCGCGCCATCGCCAGCGGCACCGGCAACCCGGAACGCCTTGAGCTGCGCCACGTGGCCGACACCGCCGACGTCAAGGAAGGCGACCTGCTGGTCAGCTCCGGCATGGGCCAGCGCTTCCCGGCCGGCTACCCGGTGGCCACGGTCAATGAAGTGATCCACGATTCCGGCCAGCCATTCGCCATCGTCCGCGCCATCCCGACCGCCGCGCTCAACCGCAGCCGCTACATGCTGCTGGTGTTCAGCGACCGGCGTACCCCGGAAGAGCGTGCAACGGAAGCGGCGATTGCCCAGGAAGAAGCCGACCGCCAGGGTGCCGGCCATGGCCAGGCCCCTGCGGCCCCGGCAACGCCAGCCGCGGCCAACGCCGCGCAGCCTGCCGCGCCCGCCGCAGCTCCGGCACCTGCCGCAAACGTTACGGCCCCGGCCCACCCGGCCGCAGCGCCCGCTCAACCCCGGAGGCAATAATGGCCAGCACCCGTAGCAGAAACGGCTGGGCCATCTGGCTGACCTTTGCCATCGGCCTGTTGCTCAGCGTCTCGCCGATGCCGCAGTTCATGGAAGTGTTCCGGCCCATGTGGCTGGCGTTGCTGCTGGCGTTCTGGACCCTCACCGTGCCCACCAAGGTCGGCATGACCACCGCCTTCGTGCTGGGCCTGGCCGAAGACGTGCTGTACGGCACCTTGCTGGGGCAGAACGCGCTCATCCTTACCCTCATCACGTTCCTCGTGCTGTCGCTGCAGCAGCGCCTGCGCATGTTCCCCATGTGGCAGCAGAGCCTGGTGATCCTGGTGATCTTCGGTATCGCCCAGCTGATCCAGCTATGGCTCAGCGCCCTGACCGGCAACCGCCTGCCAACGCTGGCGCTGGTCTGGTCGGCGGTGATCAGTGCCTTGCTCTGGCCGTGGGTCAGCTTCGCCCTGCGCGGCTTGCGCGTGCGCTTGCATATTCATTGACGCTGCGCCACCACTGACAGGGAGATGTCCACATGCCTCAACTTTACCTGGCCTCCGGTTCGCCGCGTCGTCGTGAACTGCTGACCCAGATCGGCGTGCCGTTCACGGTCGTCAGTGCCCCCATCGATGAAACCCCGTTGCCCGGCGAAGCCCCGGCAGCCTATGTCGAACGCCTGGCCCAGGCCAAGGCGGTGGCCGGCTTCGCCCACACCGACGGCAACGGCGTGGTGCTGGGCGCGGACACCACGGTGGTGCTCGACGATGAAATCCTCGGTAAGCCAGAAGACCGCGAGCACTTCCTGGCCATGCTCGGCGACCTGTCCAAGCGCGAGCACCAGGTGCTCACCGCGGTGGCGCTGACCGACGGCCGGCGCAGCATCAGCCGCTGCGTCAGCACAACGGTGCGTTTTCGCGCCATCTCCTTCGAAGAAGCCCTGCGCTACTGGGCCAGCGGCGAGCCGCTGGACAAGGCCGGTGGCTATGCCATCCAGGGTTTGGGCGCGGTATTCGTCAGCGGCATCGAGGGCAGCTATTCGGCCGTGGTCGGCCTGCCCTTGAGCGAGACCGCCGAGCTGCTGGAGCAATTCGCCGTTGCTGTCTGGCAGCCGCAAGAGGGTTCGACAGCGCGCTAGCCAGCCATCCCGCAGCGATCCATCATTACCGAAAACCTTGACGAGAGCCTGCCATGAGTGAAGAGATTCTGATCAACATCACCCCGATGGAATCACGCGTGGCAGTGGTGGAGAACGGTGTCCTGCAGGAGGTGCACGTAGAGCGCACCCAGCGCCGCGGCATCGTCGGCAACATCTATAAAGGCAAGGTGGTCAGGGTGTTGCCGGGCATGCAGGCAGCATTCGTCGATATTGGCCTTGAGCGTGCGGCGTTCATTCATGCCTCGGAGATCTCGCTGCGCGAAGGGTCGGCGGTAGAGACAATCACTGCGCTGGTGCATGAAGGGCAGGCACTGGTGGTGCAGGTGACCAAGGACCCCATCGGTACCAAGGGCGCGCGCCTCACCACCCAGTTGTCGATCCCCTCGCGCTACCTGGTGTACATGCCGCGCAGCAGCCATGTCGGCATCTCTCTGAAAATCGAGGAAGAAGCCGAGCGTGATCGCCTCAAGCAGGTGGTCACCGACTGCATGGCCCAGGAAGAGATGAAGGACGCCGGCGGGTTCATCCTGCGCACCGCCGCCGAGGGCGCGCGTGCCGAGGATATTCTCCAGGACATCCGCTACCTGCGCCGCTTGTGGGAGCAGATTGGCTCGCAGATCAAGACCTGTGGCGCCCCTACCGTGATCTATGAAGACCTGGGCCTGGCGCTGCGAACGCTGCGCGACCTGGTCAACGCCAAGATCGAGAAGATCCGCATCGACTCACGAGAAACTTTCCAGAAGACCACGCAGTTCGTCGGCGAACTGATGCCGGAAATCGCCGATCGCCTTGAGCACTACCCGGGCGAGCGGCCGATCTTCGACCTGTATGGCGTGGAGGACGAAATCCAGCGTGCCCTGGACCGCAAGGTGCCGCTCAAGTCAGGCGGCTATCTGGTGGTTGACCCGGCGGAGGCGATGACCACCATCGACGTCAACACCGGTGCGTTCGTCGGCCATCGCAACCTTGAAGAGACCATTTTCAAGACCAACCTGGAAGCGGCCACGGCCATTGCCCGGCAACTGCGCCTGCGCAACATCGGCGGGATCATCATCATCGACTTCATCGACATGGAAGACGAAGAGCACCAACGCCAGGTGCTGCGCACGCTGGAGAAGCAGTTGGAGCGCGATCACGCCAAGACCAACATCATCGGCATCACCGAGCTGGGCCTGGTGCAGATGACCCGCAAGCGCACCCGCGAGAGCCTCGAACAGGTGCTGTGCGAGCCGTGTGCCGCCTGCCAGGGGCGCGGCAAACTGAAGACGCCCGAGACCATTTGCTACGAGATCTTCCGTGAGATCCTTCGCGAAGCCCGTGCCTACCAGGCAGAGGGCTATCGGGTACTGGCCAACCAGAAGGTGGTCGACCGGCTGCTGGACGAAGAGTCGGGTAACGTCGCCGAACTTGAGACTTTCATTGGGCGAACCATCCGCTTCCAGGTCGAGTCCATGTATTCCCAGGAACAATATGATGTGGTGCTGCTCTGACCGTCACTGAACCTATCTGCCCCAGGGACGGGCTGGCAAAGCGCTATTCAGCGGCCATAGTTAGTGGACGACTTGGAGGGCCTTGGCCATGGAGCGTCTGACCCGCGTTCTGAGCGCCTTGACCCGCTGGGGGTTGGCAATTTGCGCCCTGCTGGCGGTGCTGGTGGCGCTTTACGTCAGCCTCGGTCGGCAACTGATACCGCTGGTCGCCGAATACCGTGCAGACGCTGAGCTCAAGGCCGAACAGGCCTTGGGCCTGCCTGTGCATGTGGGGGCGCTGGAAGGCCGCTGGAGCGGCCTGGCCCCGGTCCTGCGGGTGCGCGATCTGCAACTGGGCGAAGGCGCCGCCGCGCTGCGCCTGGACGACGTCAAGCTGGTGCCGGACCTGTGGGCCAGCCTCAAGGCGCGCGAAGTGCGCCTGGCGCGCATCCAGCTCGGTGGCCTGCAGTTGATCCTGCGTGAAAACGAGCAGGGCGCCTGGGCCCTGGAAGGCTTGCCGCACAAGGATGATGCGCCGCTCGACCTGGCAGATGCCCTCAAGCGCCTGCGCCAGTTGGGCCGGGTCGACCTGTTCGACAGCCAGGTCACCTTGCACCCGTGGCAGCGCGAGCCCCTTACCCTCACCTATGTCAGCCTCGGCCTGCAGGCCGGTGCCTCGCGCCAGAGCCTGGACCTGCGCGCCACCTTGCCCGATGGCCAGCCGCTGGCCGTCAGCCTGCGCAGCCGGGCCACGGCCAAGGCCTGGCGCGATGGTCAGGTGGAAGCCTACCTCAGCCTGCCGCAGAGTGACTGGGCGCGCTGGCTGCCGCCGCGCCTGCTGGGCCAGTGGCAAGCCGATACCCTGCGGGCCGGCGGCGAGTTCTGGGTCGACTGGAGCCAAGGCCAGCTGCAAAGCGCCGTGGTGCGCCTGAATGCACCGCAACTCAAGGGCGCCTACAGCGAGCGTAAAGCGGTCGCCCTCGACAACGTGGCGTTGTCGGCCTGGTTCCAGCGCCGCAGCGACGGTTTCGATGTGGCCGTCGACTCGCTTGCCGCGAGCATCGGCAAGACCCGCTGGGAATCTCACCTGCAACTGGCGCAGCGCACGGGACAGACGCCGGCCGAGGAGTCCTGGCAGGTCCAGGCCGATCGCCTCGAGCTGACGCCCCTGACCCCATTGATCGACGCCCTGGCGCCGCTGCCGGACAACCTCAAGGCCGTGGTCGACGCCCTCAAGGTCACGGGCGCCTTGCGCAATGTGCGCCTGGACATCCGCCCCAAGGCCGAAGGCGACCAGCGCGTGCAGTTCGCCGCCAACCTGGAGAAGGTCGGCTTCGATGCCTACCACGGAGCGCCTGCGGCCGGTAATGTCAGCGGCGCCATCAGCGGCGACCTGGGTCAGGGCGAGCTGCGCCTGGATACCGAGGCGTTCATGCTGCATTTGTACCCGATCTTCGCCAAACCCTGGCATTACCAGAAAGCCAACGCCCGCCTGACCTGGACGCTCGACAAGGAAGGCTTCACGCTGATCGCCCCCTACATCAAGGTGCTGGGCGAAGAGGGCAAGATCGCGGCTGACTTCCTGATCCGGCTGCTGTTCGAAGAGGGCCGCGAAGACTACATGGACCTGCGTGTCGGCATGACCGAGGGTGACGGCCGCTACACCGCCAAATACCTGCCCGAGGTGCTCAGCCCGGCGCTCGACGAATGGCTGCGCAGTGCCATCGTCAAGGGCAACGTCGACGAGGGCTACTTCCAGTACCAGGGCTCGCTCAACCATGGCGCGCCGCCACATGCCCGCGACATCAGCCTGTTCTTCAAGGTGCATGACGCGGCATTGGACTTCCAGCCGGGCTGGCCGCAGGTGCAGCAGGTGGACGGCGAAGTATTCATCGAAGACAGCGGTGTTCGCGTCAATGCCCGCAGTGGCATGCTGCTCGACACCCAGGTCAGTGATGTCCGCGTCAACATTCCGCATGTCGACGCGGGGCAGCACAGCCACCTTTACCTGGATGGCGATTTCGACGGCAGCCTCGGCGACGGCCTGAAGATTCTCAAGGAAGCCCCCATCGGCACGGGGGCGATCTTCGCCGGCTGGGAAGGCGAGGGGCCGCTCAAGGGCAAGGTCAAGCTGGACATTCCCCTGGAACATGGCCAGCGGCCCAAGGTGCTGGTGGACTTTGCAACCGCGAACGCCACGCTCAAGGTGGCGCCGCCAACCCTGGAACTGAGCCGCCTCAAAGGTGATTTCAGCTTCGATTACGACAAGGGGCTGAGCGGCAAGGACATTGTTCTGCAGGCGTTCGGCAAGCCGGTCACGGCGCAGATTGCCGCCGAAGGCAAGGACGGGCAGATCCAGAGCCGCATCACCGCCAATGGCCAGGTGGGCCTCAAGGCGCTGACCGACTGGCTGCAGTTCCAGCAGACGCTGCCCGTTTCGGGTGAGCTGCCCTACCAGTTGCAATTGCTGCTGGGCAGCCGCGATAACCGGCTGACCGTCAACTCTTCGCTCAAGGGCCTGACCATCGACCTGCCGGCGCCATTCGGCAAGGCGGCCTCGGATATCCGCGACAGCCGCTTCAGCCTGACCTTGCAAGGCCCGGAGCGGCGTATCGACGCAGCTTATGCAGACCTGGCCCGCTTTGCCTATGCCGCGCCCGCCGACAAGCTTGGCCAGGGCCGTGGCGAACTGCTGCTGGGCAGCGGTGAGGCCAACCTGCCCGGCGGCCAGGGCTTGCGGGTCCGCGGACACCTCGAAGCACTGGACCTGGCCCCCTGGCAGGCACAGATGTCGAGCCTGGCCGGCCAGGACCCAGGCGGCAGTGCCCGGCAGAACCTGCAAGGCGTCGACCTGAGCATCGGCCAGCTCAAGGCTTTCGGCATGGACCTCAACCAGGCCGTGGTGCGCCTGGCGCGCAGCGGCCCAGCCTGGGACCTGCGCCTGGACAGCAAGGAAGTCATTGGCAATGCACGTATTCCCGATGCCAAGGGTGTGCCGCTCACCATCCGCCTGCCATCGCTGCGCCTGCCGCCCGCCGATCCGAACGTGACCGCGCCGGAGAACGCTCCGGACCCGTTGGCCAGCGTCGATCCGCGCAACGTGCCACCGCTGGACCTGACCATCGACAAGCTGTACCGGGGCGACGACCTGTTCGGCAGTGCAACCCTGAAAGTACGCCAGACCCCCCGTGGTATCGCCCTCAGCGACGTCGATCTGGACCTCAAGGGCCTGCACATCGATGGCAGTGGCGGTTGGGAAGGTGAAGCGGGCAGCACCTCGAGCTGGTACAAGGGCCGCCTGGACGGCAAGAACCTCGCCGATGTGCTCAAGGCCTGGGGCTTTGCGCCCACTGTTACCAGCCGCGACTTCCGTATGGACGTGGACGGCCGCTGGCCGGGTTCGCCTGCCTGGGTGAGCCTCAATCGCTATTCGGGCAGCCTCGACGCGGCGCTGCGTACCGGTCAGTTCGTCGAGGTCGAAGGCAGCGCCCAGGCCCTGCGGGTGTTCGGCCTGCTCAACTTCAACTCGATTGGCCGACGCTTGCGCCTGGACTTCTCCGACCTGTTCAGCAAAGGCCTGGCCTACGACCGGGTGAAAGGCCTGCTGGTGGCGAGCGAAGGGGTGTACGTGACCCGCGAGCCGATCACCGTCACCGGCCCGTCGAGCAACTTCGAGCTCGACGGCACCCTGGATCTGGCGCGCGATCGGGTCGACGCCAACCTGATGGTGACGCTGCCGGTGACCAACAACCTGCCGCTCGCCGCGCTGATCATCGGTGCGCCGGCAGTGGGTGGGGCGCTGTTCCTGGTCGACCGCCTGATCGGCGACCGTGTGGCGCGTTTTGCCAGCGTGCATTACCGCGTCGAAGGGCCGGTGAAAGAGCCTAAAATCACCTTTGTGAAACCTTTTGATAAATAAGCCCGGGGTTGCGATGACGTCAGCAGTGATCCAGATGGTCAGCCAGGACGATGTGCTGGCCAACCTGCAACGTGCCACTGCGCTGCTCGAGCAGGCCGCTGCCGGCGGCGCGCGGCTGGCGGTGCTGCCGGAGAACTTCGCGGCCATGGGCCGGCGCGACGCTGCCGCCATCGGGCGGGCCGAGGCCCTGGGCGAGGGGCCGATCCTGCCGTGGTTGAAACGTATGGCCCGCGACCTCAAGTTATGGATTGTCGCCGGCACGCTGCCGCTGCCACCGGTCGGTCAGCCTGAGGCAAAGTCCCACGCCTGCTCGCTGCTGATCGATGAGCACGGCGAGATCGCTGCGCGCTACGACAAGCTGCACCTGTTCGACGTGGATGTGGCCGACAACCGTGGCCGCTACCGCGAGTCGGACGACTACGCCCATGGCAGCCAGGTGGTGGTCGCCGATACGCCAGTGGGGCGCCTGGGCTTGTCGGTGTGCTACGACCTGCGCTTTCCCGAGCTGTACAGCGCCCTGCGCGCTGCAGGCGCCGAGCTGATCAGCGCACCGGCGGCGTTCACCGCGGTGACCGGCGCGGCGCACTGGGAGGTGCTGATCCGCGCGCGGGCCATCGAGACCCAGTGCTATGTACTGGCCGCCGCCCAGGGCGGCATGCATCCAGGGCCGCGGGAAACCCACGGCCAGGCGGCGATCGTCGACCCTTGGGGGCGGATCGTCGCGCAACAGGCGCGTGGCGAAGCGGTATTGCTGGCCACGCGCGACAGCGAAGAACAGGCGTCCATCCGGGCGCGCATGCCAGTGGTTACCCACCGGCGCTTTTTCCCGCAGGACGCTTTGCGGCCTGCGCAGACCTCGGAGTGACTATGAGCCAGATGTTATCCACCGTCAGTGAGCAGCTCCTGGCCCCGGGCGGATTGACCCTCGACAGCTTGCAGACGGTGCTCGGCGAGTTGGCGGGCCCCGGTATCGACGCGGCAGACCTGTATTTCCAGGGCCAGATTTCGGAAACCTGGGCGCTGGAAGATGGCATCGTCAAAGAAGGCAGCTTCAACCTCGACCAAGGCGTGGGCGTGCGTGCCCAGTCCGGTGAGAAAACCGGCTTTGCCTACAGCAATGCGATCAACCTTGAAGCCCTGACCTCGGCCGCCCGCGCCGCCCGCTCGATCTCCCGCGCCGGGCAGAACGGCACGGTGCAGGCCTTCCGCAGCCAGGACGTGAC
Organism: Pseudomonas sp. TWI923; assembly: GCF_039673365.1. Classification (NCBI taxonomy): domain Bacteria; kingdom Pseudomonadati; phylum Pseudomonadota; class Gammaproteobacteria; order Pseudomonadales; family Pseudomonadaceae; genus Pseudomonas; species Pseudomonas sp. TWI923. The sequence continues at coordinate 15,484 of NZ_JBDJLM010000047.1, forward strand.
CGCGCTGTACGCACCGGACAACCCTCTGGACGTGCTCAGCCGTGCCGAGAAGGTCGAGTTGCTCAAGCGCGTCGACGCCGCCACCCGTGCGCTCGATCCGCGGATCCAGCAAGTCAGCGTGAGCATGGCCGGGGTGTGGGAGCGCATTCTGATTGCCGCCGCCGACGGCAGTCTGGCTGCCGACATTCGGCCGCTGGTGCGTTTCAACGTCAGCGTGATCGTCGAGCAGAACGGCCGTCGCGAGCGCGGCGGGCAGGGCGGTGGCGGGCGTACCGACTACCGCTATTTCACCGAAGAACGGGTGATGGGCTATGCCCGCGAAGCGCTGCGCCAGGCGCTGGTCAACCTTGAAGCGATCCCTGCTCCGGCCGGTACCCTGCCGGTGGTGCTTGGCTCGGGCTGGTCCGGCGTGCTGCTGCATGAAGCGGTCGGCCATGGCCTGGAAGGCGACTTCAACCGCAAGGGCAGCTCGGCGTTCAGCGGGCGCATCGGCGAGAAAGTGGCGTCGAGCCTGTGCACCATCGTCGACGACGGCACCCTGGAAGGGCGCCGCGGTTCGCTGAGCGTCGATGACGAAGGCACCCCGACCGAGTGCACCACGCTGATCGAGAACGGCATCCTCAAGGGCTACATGCAGGACAAGCTCAACGCCCGTCTGATGGGCATGGCGGTGACCGGTAACGGCCGTCGCGAATCCTACGCCCACCTGCCGATGCCGCGCATGACCAACACCTACATGCGTGCTGGCGACAGCGACCCGCAGGAGATCATCGCCTCGGTGAAGAAGGGCATCTATTGCGCCAACCTCGGCGGTGGCCAGGTGGACATCACCAGCGGCAAGTTCGTGTTCTCCACCAGCGAGGCCTACCTGATCGAGGACGGCAAGATCACCGCGCCGGTCAAGGGCGCCACGCTGATCGGCAATGGCCCGGAGGCGATGAGCCGGGTGTCGATGGTCGGCAATGACCTGGCACTGGACAGCGGCGTGGGGACGTGCGGGAAGGATGGGCAGTCAGTGCCGGTGGGCGTTGGCCAGCCGACCCTGAAACTGGACGCCATTACCGTGGGCGGTACGGGCGCTTGATGAACGATCGCGGGGTAAGCCCGCTCCCTCGTTTGTGGGAGCGGGCTTGCCCCGCGATGGGCTCAGCGCAGGCCGCGCTGGGACTCGTCGAGCTCGCGGATGTACTTGAACACTTTACGCATGGCAGCAGGCGGCTTGTTCCGCGCCTTCTCGTGCTGGGCATGACGGATCAGCGAGCGCAGTTGCTGGCGGTCGGTGTCGGGGTACTCGTTGACGAAGCGCTCGAGGTCCTCGTCGTTGCCGTCGATCAGGCGGTCACGCCAGCGCTCCAGGTTGTGGAAGCGCTCGTTGTACTGACGGGTCGAGCTGTCGATCTGGTCGAGCACGGCATGGATGGCGTCCAGGTCCTGCACGCGCATCAGCTTGCCGACGAACGACATGTGGCGTTTACGGGCACCGTGCGCTACGTGCTTGCTGGCCTCGGCCAGCGCCTTGCGTAGCTCGTCGGTCAGCGGCAGGCGCGCCAGGGTGTCGGCCTTGAGGGTGGTGAGGCGCTCACCGAGTTCGACCAGCGCATGCAGCTCGCGCTTGATCTGGGTTTTGCTTTTTTCGCCATCGAAGGCGTCGTCGTAAGAATCAACCATGGGGGCCGTCCGCAAGAAATCGCCGCCATGATAACCAGTCGGGGGCCGCTTGTCCGGCCCGGTCGTAGAATGACCCAAGCCGTACGCAGAATTTTCAGTGGAGAGAACCATGAGTGCAGTCCAGAGCGTAGGCCCCAAGGACCTGCCGGCGTTGCAGGAACAGGTCGAAGCGATCGTCGCCGAAGCGCGCCGCCAGGGTGCCAGCGCCTGCGAAGTGGCGGTGTCGCTGGAGCAGGGCCTGTCCACCAGCGTGCGCCAGCGCGAAGTCGAGACCGTCGAGTTCAACCGCGACCAGGGCTTCGGCATCACCCTCTACGTTGGCCAGCGCAAGGGCTCGGCCAGCACCTCGGCCAGCGGCCCTGAGGCGATCCGTGAGACCGTCGCGGCGGCACTGGCCATCGCCAAGCATACTTCCGAAGACGAATGCTCGGGCCTGGCCGATGCGGCGCTGATGGCCCGGGAGCTGCCCGACCTCGATCTGTACCACGATTGGGACATCGAGCCGGAAAAGGCCATCGAGATGGCGTTGGCCTGCGAGGCTGCCGCCTTCGATGCCGACAAGCGCATCCTCAATGCCGATGGCACCACCCTCAATACCCATCAAGGTGTGCGGGTGTACGGCAACAGCCATGGCTTCATCGGCGGCTACGCCTCCACCCGCCACAGCCTGAGCTGCGTGATGATCGCCGAGGGTGACGGGCAGATGCAGCGTGATTACTGGTACGACGTCAATCGCCAGGGCCATTTGCTGGCCGACCCGAGCAGCATTGGCGTGCGGGCCGCCCAGCGCGCCGCCAGCCGCCTGGGGGCCCGACCGGTGCCGACCTGCGAAGTGCCGGTGCTGTTCAGCGCCGAGTTGGCGGGCGGCCTGTTCGGCAGCTTCCTGTCGGCGATCTCCGGTGGCAACCTGTACCGCAAGTCGTCGTTCCTCGAAGGCACCCTTGGCCAGCGCCTGTTCCCTACCTGGCTGACCCTGGACGAGCGCCCGCATCTTCCGCGAGCGCTGGGCAGTGCCTCGTTCGACGGTGATGGCCTGGCCACTTACGCCAAGCCGTTCGTCGACAAGGGTGAGCTGGTCTCCTACATCCTCGGTACTTATTCCGGGCGCAAGCTGGGGCTGCCGAGCACCGCCAACTCCGGCGGTGTGCACAACCTGTTCGTCACCCATGGGGTCGAGGACCAGGCGGCGTTGATCCGGCGCATGGGGCGCGGCCTGCTGGTGACCGAGCTGATGGGGCATGGCCTGAACATGGTCACCGGCGACTATTCCCGAGGTGCGGCGGGCTTCTGGGTAGAGAACGGCGAGATCCAGCATGCGGTGCAGGAAGTGACCATCGCCGGCAATATGAAAGACATGTTCCAGCAAATCGTGGCGATTGGCAGCGATATCGAAACCCGCAGCAATATCCACAGTGGCTCGGTCCTGATCGAGCGGATGACTGTAGCGGGCAGCTGACTCGAAAGCCTGCGCAGCCGTTTCATGGGAGCGGCGCACCGCCGCTCCCACGCTGTAAGCATCTTGTGCACTCTGACCCGGCCATCGCGCCGGGTTTTTTATTTGCCCTTTGGCTATCTTGAATTGATTCTATTTATCAATTAATAATGAATATCATTATCGAGTCAGCCGGCGATGATCTTCATGAAAACCGTCCTCCACGAACTGCCCTACCTGGAAAACTGGCGCTGGCTCAGCCGGCGCATTCGTTGCGCCCTGGCGCCTGACGAGCCCCGCCTGATCGAGCACTACCTGGCCGAAGGCCGTTACCTGGTGTGCTGCACCGAGACCTCGCCCTGGACAGTGGCAATGACCTCGTTCCGTCTGCTGCTGGATACCGCCTGCGACCGCATGCTGCCCTGGCACTGGCGCTGCCTGTGCCTCGACCAGGCATGGCGCCCGTTGCTCGACCTGCGCAACCTCGATCGTCAGGCGCATGACGAGCGCTGGCAACCCTTTGCGATGCAACTGGCCACCTGTGTGCTGTTGCCGTCGATTTCTCCCGAAGAACTGATGCAAGGACTTGAAGATGAGTGATACCCGTATCGAGCGTGACAGCATGGGTGAACTGCAGGTGCCGGCCCAGGCCCTGTACGGCGCCCAGACCCAGCGCGCGGTCGACAACTTCCCGGTCAGCGGCAAGCCGATGCCGGCCCAGTTCATCCGCGCCCTGCTGCTGGCCAAGGCGGCCGCGGCCAAGGCCAATGTCGAACTGCAGCAACTGAGCCCGGAGCAGGGCGGGGCAATCGTCAAGGCCGTGGAGCAACTGTTGGCCGAAGATTTCATCCAGCACTTCCCGGTCGATGTGTTCCAGACCGGCTCCGGCACCAGCTCGAACATGAACGCCAACGAGGTGATCGCGACCCTGGCCAGCCGTGTGCTCGGCGAGCAGGTCAATGCCAACGACCACGTCAATTGCGGCCAGAGCAGCAACGACATCATCCCCACCACCATCCACGTCAGCGCCGCCCTGGCCCTGCATGAGCAGTTGCTGCCGGCCTTGCGTCACCTGACGCAGGTAATCGAGAGCAAAGCCGTCGAAGTGCACAAGTACGTCAAGACCGGCCGCACCCACCTGATGGATGCCATGCCGGTGCGCATGAGCCAGGTGCTCGATGGCTGGGCGGCGCAGATCAAAGGCGCCCAGGCCCATGTCGAGGCCACGCTGCCAAGCTTGCAGGCGCTGGCCCAGGGTGGCACCGCGGTCGGCACCGGGATCAATGCCCATCCGCAGTTCGCGGCTGGCTTCGCTCGCCAGCTCAGTGGCCTGACCAAGGTCGAGTTCACCCCAGGCCGGAACCTGTTCGCCCTGATCGGCTCCCAGGACACTGCCGTGGCGTTGTCCGGCCAGCTCAAGACCACCGCGGTGGCGCTGATGAAGATCGCCAACGACCTGCGCTGGATGAACTCCGGCCCGCTGGCCGGCCTCGGTGAAATCGAGCTGCAGGGCCTGCAGCCGGGTTCGTCGATCATGCCGGGCAAGGTCAACCCGGTGATCCCGGAGGCTACCGCGATGGTTGCAGCCCAGGTGATCGGCAACGACGCCACCATCGCCGTGGCGGGGCAGTCGGGCAACTTCGAGCTCAACGTGATGCTGCCGGTGATCGCCCGCAACCTGCTGGAAAGCATCGAACTGATGGCCAACGTCAGCCGCCTGTTGGCCGACAAGGCTATCGCGACCTTCAAGGTCAACGAAGGCAAGCTCAAGGAAGCGTTGTCGCGCAACCCGATCCTGGTCACCGCGTTGAACCCGATCATCGGTTACCTCAAGGCTGCCGAAATCGCCAAGACCGCCTACAAGCAGGGGCGCCCGGTCATCGACGTGGCGCTGGAGCACACCGACCTGTCCCGCGACCAGCTCGAAGCGCTGCTGGACCCGGAAAAACTCACCGCCGGCGGCATCTGAGCCAAGGCTGCCCAGGAGGCACGTCATGCAGCACTGGAGACGCACCACGCAAAACGCCAATCGCCTGTTCGACCAGGGCGAGCTGGTCGATGCCCGGGAACACTACCTGCAAGCGCTGGCCTTGGCCCAGGTGCTGTTCGAGCGCTGGCATGACGTCGATGAGGCGGTGGCCGCGCTGGTCATCGCCCATCACAACCTGGCCGACCTGCACCTGCGGCTGAACCAGCCGCACGAAAGCGCCGACTACCTGTGCGCTGCGCACCAGGCATTGCTTCAGGCCAGCCAGGAGCAACGTCTGCCCCAGGCGTTGCGCGATGCCGCGCTGCGCCACAGCGCACGCACCTACACCGAGTTGCTGAGTTTCATCGCCGACTATGGCCAGTACCCGCGCACCGAACGCCTGCTCAATCGCCAGGCGCCGGCTGCCAGTGAACTGGTCGCACAAACGGACCTCACGCTTCGTACACCTGCTCATGGAATCCACTGACATGCCCCATACCTTGCCTGCACTGCCTTATGCCTACGATGCGCTGGAGCCGCACATCGATACCCAGACCATGGAGATCCACCACAGCAAGCACCACCAGACCTACATCAACAACCTCAATGCCGCCATCGAGGGCACCGAGTGGGCCGAATGGCCGGTGGAGCGGTTGGTTGGCGCGGTCAAGCAGTTGCCCGAGAAGCTGCAAGGAGCAGTGATCAACCAAGGCGGCGGCCACGCCAACCACACTCTGTTCTGGACGGTCATGTCGCCCAAGGGCGGAGGCGAACCGCAAGGCGAGGTGGCCAAGGCCATCGATGCCCAGTTGGGTGGTTTCGAGGCGTTCAAGGAAGCGTTCACCAAGGCCGCGCTGAGCCGCTTCGGCAGTGGCTGGGCCTGGCTCAGCGTCACGCCGGCGAAAACACTGGTGGTGGAAAGCAGTGGCAACCAGGACAGCCCGCTGATGCACGGCAACACGCCGATCCTGGGGCTCGACGTGTGGGAGCATGCCTACTACCTGAAGTACCAGAACCGTCGCCCGGAATACATTGGTGCTTTCTACAACGTGGTCGACTGGGCCGAAGTGGAACGCCGCTACCTTGAAACCCTGAAGTGAGTCGAACCGGTATGCGCTCCGAGGTGATGTCTGTCAGCAGTGTGCGCCTGTTCCGCCTGGCGCTTGGGACCTTGCTGTTGCTGGTTGGCACCGCGCTGCTGGTGGCGCGCGGCATCGCCTGGCTGGACCTGGAACCGCGCATGTTGCGTGCCCTGGAGGGCGGTGCACTGTGCGCACTGGGCACGGCATTGGGCGCGGTACCGGTGCTGGTGATTCGCAACATGCCTGTGGCGCTGGCCGACACCTTGCTTGGCTTTGGCGCCGGGGTGATGTTGGCCGCCACCGCGTTCTCGTTGATCATCCCGGGGCTGGAGGCGGCCCAGGCCATCGGCTACAGCCCCTGGGGCGCCGGTGGCTTGATCAGCGGCGGCCTGCTGTTCGGGGCGTTGTGCCTGTTTCTGGTCGATCTCAGGGTTTCCGGCGCCTCGCCGGAGGCCCTGGTCGGCAGTGATCGGCAGCCGGTGATCGCGGCACGGATCTGGTTGTTCGTCATCGCCATCATCGCCCACAACATTCCCGAAGGGATGGCCATCGGCGTGTCTGCCGGCGGTGGCATGCCCGATGCCGACAGCCTGGCCATGGGCATTGCCCTGCAGGATGTGCCGGAAGGGCTGGTAATTGCCCTGGTATTGGCGGGGGCCGGGATGCCGCGCTTCAAGGCATTCCTGATTGGCGCTGCGTCCGGGCTGGTCGAGCCGCTGGCGGCGGTCATCTGCGCCTGGTTGGTGAACATTGCCGAACTGCTGTTGCCGCTGGGCCTGGCCTGTGCGGCGGGGGCGATGCTGCTGGTGGTGACCCAGGAAATCATTCCCGAATCACGCAGCAACGGGCATCACCGCCTGGCGAGCCTGGGGTTGTGCGTGGGCTTCTGTCTGATGATGGTGATGGATACGGCGATGTCCTGAGTGTCAGGCGAAAATCACTTCCACCCGGCCTTCGCGCCGGGTCTTGGGGGCTTCCTTGACCACGATCTGTATGTCCCGGCCCAGGCGGGCGAGGCAATCGATCATCTTGCTTTCGCTGATGCCACGGAATTTGCCGCGAGTCAGGGCGGAGACCTTGGGTTGGCTCAGGCCGAGCAGCTCAGCGGCCTGTAGTTGAGTGAGCTGGCGTGCCTTGATGATGCTGCAGATCTTGCTGGCCAGGCGGGCCTTGACCAGCATCTCGCTGGCGTCGGCAAGGTGCAGTTCGGCATAGACGTTGTCTGTGCCTTCTTCGATTTCAATCATGTGTTTTCCCCTTCGAGTGAGCCTGTGCCAGCTTCAGGCGGGCATGAATCAAATCCACGTCATGCCTTGAGGTTTTGATGCCGCTGCGGGATTTCTTCTGGAAACAGTGCAGCACGTAAACCGCGTCGACCAGGCTGATGGTGTATACCGCACGATAGGTGTCGCCGTGATGGTCTTCGACCACCTCGAGCACGCCGCCGCCTGAAAACCCTTTAAGCACCTTTGCCTGCCAGTGCTTCTCGCCTTCCTGAGCCTGATACAGAGCAAAACCGAACACATCTTGGACATCAGCCGGGAGTGCCTGGATATCCTTTCGGGAGCTACCAACCCAGAACAGGCGTTTGACATTCTTGATCGCTTCCATGAGATCGCCTCGAATCTATACCCATATTGGTATAGTGGCAATCAGACGATCATTCACACCGACAATTGGTAGCGGATGTTACGCGGGGAGGGTTACTCGCCTTCGTCGAAGAAGTTGTTGATCAGCGCCACCAGCGCTTCGAGGGCGTCGTTGTCCTGCTCGCCTTCGGTGAGCAGATGCACCTGGGTGCCCTTGCCGGCGGCGAGCATCATCACCGCCATGATGCTCTTGCCGTCCACCAGTTTGTCCGGTGCGCGGCCGACCCGCACCTGGCAGGGGAAGCGCCCGGCCACGCCGACGAACTTGGCCGCCGCGCGGGCATGCAGGCCCAGCTTGTTGATGATGGTTATTTCGCGGGCGGGCATCGTGTGGCGGATCCTGTGGGCTAGAGGTCGCGGTGGCGGACCTGGACGTTTTTCAGGGATTGCTGGAGCAACTGGCCGAGCCGTTCGGTGATGTACACCGAGCGGTGATGGCCGCCGGTGCAGCCGATAGCGATGGTGACATAGGCGCGGTTGCTGGCGGCGAAGCGGGGCAGCCATTTAAGCAAGTAGCTGGAGATGTCCTGGAACATCTCGTCGACGTCCGGCTGGGCGGCCAGGTAGTCGATCACCGGCTGTTCGAGCCCGGAGTGGTCACGAAGTTCCGGCTTCCAATAAGGGTTGGGCAGGCAGCGCACGTCGAATACCACATCGGCATCCACTGGCATGCCTCGCTTGAAACCGAAGGATTCGACCAGAAAGGCGGTGCCGGGCTCGGGCTGGTTGAGCAGCCGCAGCTTGATCGAGTCGCGTAGCTGATACAGGTTCAGTCGGGTGGTGTCGATCTTAAGGTCGGCCAGGTCAGCGATGGGGCCCAGCAGCTCGCTTTCTACCCGGATGGCCTCGGCCAGCGAACGGTTCGCGTTGGTCAGCGGGTGGCGGCGGCGGGTTTCGGAAAAGCGCTTGAGCAGGGTTTCTTCGTCAGCGTCCAGATACAGCACATCGCACTGGATATGCCGGGAGCGTGCCTCTTCCAGCAGTTCGGGGAAGCGCGTCAGGTGGCTGGGCAGGTTGCGCGCATCGATGGAGACAGCCACTTTGGGCTGTTGCAACTCGGTGTTGATCAGCGCGTTTTCCGCCAACTGCGGCAACAACCCGGCAGGCAGGTTGTCGATGCAGTAGTAGCCATTGTCTTCCAGCACGTCGAGGGCGGTGCTTTTACCCGAGCCGGAGCGGCCGCTGACGATGATCAGGCGCATGTTCAGGCCTCGTTCTGGACGTCCAGGACCACCTGGTAGAGCGCTTCGTTGCTGTTGGCAGCACGCAGGCGCTTACGCACATCCTCGCGATCGAGCATGCTGGCGATCTGGCGCAGCAATTCAAGGTGCGCATCGGTCGCGGCTTCAGGGACCAGCAGGACGAACAGCAGGTCCACGGGCGCGCCATCGATGGCGTCGTAATCGATGGGAGCTTCCAGGTGCAGCAGGGCACTGACGGGTGCTGAGCAACCCTCGAGCCTGCAGTGGGGAATGGCGATGCCATTGCCAAAACCGGTGGAGCCGAGCTTTTCGCGGGCAATCAGCTTCTCGAAGACGTCTTGCATCTCGAGCTCTGGGATTTGCTCGGCAATTACAGTGGCGACCTTTTCGAGGGCGCGCTTCTTACTGCCGCCCGGCACGTTCACGAGGGAACGGCCGGGGGTCAGGATGGTTTCAAGTCGGATCATGGATGAGGGGGATCAGCGGGCGGCTGCGCCTTGCAGCAGGCTTTGCTGTTTTTCCTTGTGTTTTTTCAGTTGGCGGTCGAGCTTGTCGGCAAGCGCGTCGATCGCGGCATACATGTCTTGGTGTTCGGCATTGGCAACAACTTCGCCACCGGGTATCTGGAGCGTGGCTTCAACCTTTTGCTGCAGCTTCTCGACTTTCATGATCACCGTCACGTTGGTGATCTTGTCGAAATGACCCTCCAGTCGGGCGAGCTTTTCGAGCACGTAATCGCGCAGTGGTTGGGTGACTTCTACATGCTGTCCACTGATGTTGACTTGCATACAGCTTCTCCTTTGTTGCCCGTGCATAAAGAGGCAGGTATTGCACCTGCCACTGAAACGCTATGGCTTACCCAGGGGCTACATCAGTCGCTTGCGCTCACTCGAAGGGGCGATGCCCAACGATTCACGGTACTTGGCGACGGTGCGACGGGCTACCTGGATGCCTTGTGCCTCCAGTAAACCAGCGATCTTGCTGTCACTCAATGGCTTTTTCTGATTTTCCGCGGCGACCAGTTTCTTGATGATCGCGCGGATCGCCGTGGACGAGCATTCGCCGCCTTCGGCAGTGCTCACGTGGCTCGAGAAAAAGTACTTGAGCTCGTAGATGCCGCGTGGCGTGTGCATGTATTTCTGTGTGGTGACCCGGGAAATGGTCGACTCATGCATGCCCACCGCCTCGGCGATGTCGTGTAGCACCAGCGGCTTCATGGCCTCGTCGCCGTGGTCAAGGAAACCGCGCTGGTGTTCGACGATCTGGGTCGCCACTTTCATCAGGGTTTCGTTGCGGCTTTGCAGGCTCTTGATGAACCAGCGCGCTTCCTGCAACTGGTTGCGCATGAAGGTGTTGTCGGCGCTGGTGTCGGCGCGACGCACGAAACCTGCGTACTGCGGATTGACCCGCAGGCGCGGCACGGCTTCCTGGTTGAGCTCGACCAGCCAGCGTTCGTTGTCCTTGCGCACTATGACGTCCGGCACCACGTATTCGGGTTCGCTTGACTCGATCTGTGAGCCAGGGCGCGGATTGAGCGTCTGCACCAGCTCGATGACCTGGCGCAGTTCGTCCTCCTTGAGCTTCATGCGGCGCATGAGCTGGCTGTAGTCGCGGCTGCCGAGCAGGTCGATATAGTCGCTGACCAGGCGCTGAGCTTCGCTCATCCACGGCGTCGAGGCCGGCAGCTGGCGCAGTTGCAACAACAGGCACTCACCCAGGGAGCGGGCGCCGATGCCAGCGGGCTCGAACTGCTGGATGCGGTGCAGCACCGCCTCTACCTCGTCCAGCTCGATGTCGAGCTCGGGGTCGAAGCCGGCGCAGATTTCTTCGAGGGTATCTTCCAGGTAGCCCTGGCCGTTGATGCTGTCGATCAGGGTGACGGCAATCAGCCTGTCGGTGTCGGACATCGGCGCGAGGTTGAGCTGCCAGAGCAGGTGGCTTTGCAGGCTCTCGCCCACGGACGTGCGGGTGGTGAAGTCCCACTCGTCATCATCGTTGCTGGGCAGGCTGCTGGCGCTGGTCTGGTAGATGTCTTCCCAAGCGGTGTCGACAGGCAGCTCGTTGGGGATGCGCTCGGCCCACTCGCCTTCTTCCAGGGTTTCGGTGTTGCCGGTGGTTTCCTGGAAGCTGGTGTCCTGGGCTTCGGCGACCGGTTTGCTTTCGGCGTTGTCCGCCATCGGGTCGCTGTTGTCGAAGTCGTCGCCGTCTTCCTGGCGTTCGAGCATCGGATTGGATTCCAGCGCCTCCTGGATTTCCTGCTGTAGGTCCAGGGTGGAAAGCTGAAGCAGACGAATGGCCTGTTGCAACTGCGGGGTCATCGTCAGTTGCTGGCCCATTTTTAGGACGAGCGATGGTTTCATGGCAGGGGCTTAATACCTTGTTAGCCGGCGCACATGCGCCATCTACTACCTGTAGGGCGCTGGGCGCCGATTTTAAGCAAGTTCGTATGCAACTCGTATGCCTGAAATTCTAGCGCTTGCCTAGAGCACAGTAACACTTAAGCCCTGAACGGGCGTGTGCGCCAGTGCTCCAGGCGGGCCTGGATCAGAGGCGGAACTCGTGACCCAGGTAGACCTCCTTGACCAACTGGTTGGCCAGGATGGTCTCGGCGTCGCCCTCGGCGATCAGTTGACCATCGTTGACGATGTAGGCCGTCTCACAGATGTCGAGCGTCTCGCGAACGTTGTGGTCGGTGATCAGCACGCCGATCCCCTTGTTCTTGAGGTGGTGGATGATCTGCTTGATGTCGCCCACAGAGATCGGGTCGACGCCGGCGAACGGTTCATCCAGCAGGATGAACTTGGGCGCGGTGGCCAGGGCGCGGGCGATTTCGACACGGCGGCGTTCACCACCGGAAAGGCTCATGCCGAGGTTGTCGCGGATGTGGCTGATGTGGAATTCCTGCAGCAGGCTTTCCAGCTCCTTGCGCCGGCCGTCGCGGTCGAGGTCCTTGCGGGTCTCGAGGATGGCCATGATGTTGTCGGCCACCGACAGCTTGCGGAAGATCGAGGCTTCCTGCGGCAGGTAGCCGATGCCGGATTGGGCGCGGCCGTGCATGGGCTGGTGGCTGACGTCGAGGCTGTCGATCAGTACCCGGCCCTGATCGGCCTGTACCAGGCCGACGATCATGTAGAAGCAGGTGGTCTTGCCGGCGCCGTTAGGGCCGAGCAAACCGACGATCTGGCCGCTGTCGATGGACAGGCTGACGTCGCGAACGACTTGCCGGCCTTTGTAGCTCTTGGCCAGGTGCTGGGCTTTGAGGGTTGCCATTTACTCGGCCTTTTTCTTCGGTTGAATGACCATGTCGATGCGCTGACGTGGTGCAGTCACGTTGCCGCCGCGGCCGGCGGTCGCCACCTGGGTTTTGGTGTTGTAGACGATCTTCTCGCCTTCGGTGGTGTTGCCTTCGTTCTCGACCTTGGCGCGGTCGGTCAGGATGACCATTTCTTTTTGCGCCTGGTACTGGATGGTCACGGCCCAGCCTTTCATCTTGTCCGGCTTGGCAGCGCTCTGCTGCTGCTCGAAGTAGGCCAGGTTGCCCACCGAGGTGACCACGTCGATGTCGCCGTTGGCGGCGCGGGTCATGGTCACGGTGTTGCCTTTGATCACCATCGAACCTTGGGTGATGATCACGTCGCCGGTGTAGGTGGCCACACCCTGCTTGTCGTCCAGGTGCGCGTTGTCGGCCTGGATGCGAATTGGCTGGTCACGGTCGTTCGGCAGGGCGAAGGCGCTCGCGCTTCCCAGTGCTACGCCCAGGCTGAGCAGAAGGGGGATGGTTTTAACGAGCCTCATACTGTCCTCTTACGTTAGAGAGCAGGTCCATCCTGCCTTCTTTCAAATACGCTTTCATTCCTTTGCCCGTAGTCGTGCCACCGGCGCCGTCGATTCTAACGGCTTGCTCGGTCTGCGCATATTGCTTCTGCGGGAACACGGTCATGCGTGTGCTGGTAATAATGGTTTGACGTTGCTTTTCGTCGGTGCGGGCAACCCGCACGTTGTCGATCAATTCGACTTCGGTGCCGTCCGGGTTGACCTCGGCGCGCGTGCTCTGCACATGCCACGGGTACTCGGTGCCGCGATACATGTGCAGGTCGGGCGTGGTCACCAGGGTGACTTCGCTGGCCTTGAGGTGCTCGACCTTGTCGGCGGTCATTTCGTATTGCAGCTTGCCGTCAGGCAGGAACTGCACGCTGTGAGCGTTGATCGCGTAGTAGTCGATGGCGCTCTCGTCGGTCTGCGCGACTGGCTTGTCGAGGAAGCTCTCGGGGCTGATGTTCCAGTACCCGACGGCCGCCAGCACGGCGGCTATCACGCCAAGCAGCGCGAAATTTCTGATTTTCTTGCTGAACATGGGGGGCCTTAGAGGTAGTGGGCGTTGGCAGCGTCCAGGGTGCCCTGGGCCTGCATGATCAGTTCGCAGAACTCGCGGGCGGCACCCTCGCCGCCGCGTGCCTGGGTGACGCCGTGGGCGTGCTGGCGAACGAACGGCGCGGCATTGCTTACCGCCATGCCCAGGCCCACTCGGCGAATCACCGGCAGGTCGGGCAGGTCGTCACCCAGATAAGCCACCTGTTCGTAGCTTAGATTGAGTTCGGCAAGCAGGCCGTCCAGCACCACCAGCTTGTCCTCGCGCCCCTGGAACAGGTGCGGGATGCCGAGGTTCTTCGCCCGGCGCTCGACCACCGGCGTCTTGCGCCCGCTGATGATCGCCGTGGTGACGCCTGCGGCCATGAGCATCTTGATGCCGTGGCCGTCGAGGGTGTTGAAGGTCTTGAATTCGCTGCCGTCTTCAAGGAAGTACAGGCGGCCATCGGTGAGCACGCCGTCAACGTCGAACACCGCCAGCTTGATGGCCTTGGCGCGTTGCATGAGGTCCTGGTTCATTTACATCACTCCGGCGCGCAGCAGGTCGTGCATGTTCAGGGCGCCGGTCGGCCGGTCGCTCTGGTCGACAACGACAAGTGCGCTGATCTTGTGGTCTTCCATGATTTTGAGCGCCTCGGCGGCGAGCATCTCGGCGCGGGCGGTCTTGCCGTGCACGGTCATGACTTCATCGATGAGGGTCTTGTGCACGTCGATATTGCGATCGAGGCTGCGGCGCAGGTCGCCGTCGGTGAAGATCCCGGCCAGCGTGCCGTCGTGCTCCAGCACCACGGTCATGCCCAGGCCCTTGCGCGACATTTCGATCAGCGCGTCCTTGAGCAGGGTGCCGCGCTGCACCTGGGGCAGTTCGTCGCCGGCATGCATCACGTTCTCGACCTTCAGCAACAAGCGGCGGCCCAGTGCCCCACCAGGGTGGGAGAAGGCGAAGTCTTCGGCGGTGAACCCGCGCGCTTCCAGCAGGGCGATGGCCAGTGCATCGCCCAGGGCCAGCGAGGCGGTGGTGGAGGAGGTCGGTGCCAGGTTGAGCGGGCAGGCTTCCTGGGCGACGCTGGCGTCGAGGTTGACTTCGGCGGCCTGCGCCAGCGGCGAGTCCGGGTTGCCGGTCAGGCTGATCAACTGGATCCCCAGGCGCTTGATCAGCGGCAGCAGGGTGACGATCTCGGCGGTGCTGCCCGAGTTGGACAGGGCGAGGATGACATCGTCACGGGTGATCATGCCCATGTCGCCATGGCTGGCTTCGGCCGGGTGCACGAAAAATGCCGGCGTGCCGGTGCTGGCGAGGGTGGCGGCGATCTTGTTGCCGATATGCCCGGATTTGCCCATGCCGACCACGACTACCCGGCCCTTGCTCGCCAGGATCAGCTCGCAGGCCTTGACGAAGTCACCGTCGATGCGGGCCAGCAGTGCCTGCACAGCCTCGAGTTCCAGGCGCAGGGTGCGCTGGGCGGATTGGATCAGCTCGCTGGATTGGCTCATGTCGAAAACGCAATGCCTGATGAAAAGGCGGCGATTATAGCCGCAATGTGTGAAAGGCTCATCCATTCGATTGTCGTAAGAAAGCAACGCAAGGCTGTCGCCTGCCTGAACAGCCGGATTTGCGGCCTTGGGGGCGTGCCATCTGCGGTGCTATAGTTCGCCGCTGTTCGGCCCGCCAGGGACCAGTGTGCCTTCAAGATGAGGGCAGGCGTCCACGAAGACGAGGCTGCATTGCAAGGAGTCTAGATGAGTGTGGATAGCGCCTGCGCGGTCGAGCTGAAGGGAGTCACCTTCAAGCGTGGTTCGCGCAGCATTTTCAGCAACGTGGACATTCGCATTCCTCGTGGCAAGGTCACCGGTATCATGGGGCCCTCGGGGTGCGGCAAGACGACATTGCTGCGTCTGATGGGCGCACAGTTGCGGCCGTCCAGCGGTGAAGTCTGGGTCAATGGCCAGAACCTGCCCGCGTTGTCGCGGGGCGACCTGTTCGATGCGCGCAAGCAGATGGGCGTGCTGTTCCAGAGCGGCGCCCTGTTCACCGACCTCGATGTCTTCGAGAACGTCGCCTTCCCGCTGCGCGTACACACCGAGCTGCCGGACGATCTGATTCGTGACATCGTCCTGATGAAGTTGCAGGCCGTGGGCTTGCGCGGTGCCATCGACCTGATGCCCGACGAACTCTCCGGCGGCATGAAGCGCCGCGTGGCGCTAGCCCGGGCGATTGCCCTCGACCCGCAGATCCTCATGTACGACGAGCCGTTCGTCGGCCAGGACCCGATCGCCATGGGCGTGCTGGTGCGCCTGATCCGTCTGCTCAACGACGCCCTGGGTATCACCAGCATCGTGGTTTCCCACGACCTGGCGGAAACCGCCAGCATCGCCGACTACATCTATGTGGTGGGTGATGGCCAGGTGCTGGGGCAGGGCACGCCCGCCGAACTGATGGGCTCGGACAACCCGCGTATCCGCCAGTTCATGAAGGGCGACCCGGACGGTCCGGTACCCTTCCACTTCCCTGCGCCAGACTACCGCGCCGATTTGCTGGGGGCGCGTTGATGCGCAGAAAATCCTTACTCGAACGTATCCGTCTGTTTGGCCGCTCGGCCATCGACGTGCTGGCGGTGCTGGGCCGCTCCTGCCTGTTCCTTGGTCACGCGCTGAGCGGTCGAGGTGGTGTCGGCGGCGGCTTCCAGTTGCTGGTCAAGCAGCTCTATTCGGTTGGCGTGCTGTCGCTGGCGATCATCGTCGTGTCCGGGGTGTTCATCGGCATGGTGCTGGCGCTGCAGGGCTACAGCATCCTCGCCCGCTATGGTTCGGAGCAGGCCGTGGGGCAGATGGTTGCCCTGACCCTGCTGCGTGAGCTCGGGCCAGTGGTGACCGGCCTGCTGTTCGCCGGCCGCGCGGGTTCCGCGCTGACGGCCGAAATCGGCAACATGAAGTCCACCGAGCAGCTGTCGAGCCTGGAAATGATCGGTGTCGACCCGCTCAAGTACATCGTCGCCCCACGCCTGTGGGCCGGCTTCATCTCGCTGCCGCTGCTGGCGCTGATCTTCAGCGTGGTGGGTATCTGGGGTGGCTCGTGGGTCGCGGTCGACTGGCTGGGCGTCTACGAAGGCTCGTTCTGGGCCAACATGCAGAACAGCGTTTCTTTCACCGACGACGTGATCAACGGGCTGATCAAGAGCCTGGTGTTTGCCTTCGTCGTCACCTGGATCGCCGTATTCCAGGGGTATGACTGCGAGCCCACCTCAGAAGGGATCAGTCGTGCCACCACCAAGACCGTAGTCTATGCCTCGTTGGCAGTGCTGGGTCTGGACTTTATTCTGACCGCCTTGATGTTTGGAGATTTCTGATGCAAAACCGCACCCTGGAAATCGGTGTCGGCCTGTTCCTCCTGGCCGGGATCCTGGCGCTGCTGCTGCTGGCCCTGCGTGTCAGCGGGCTGTCGGCCAGCCCGAGCAGCGACACGTACAAAGTTTATGCCTACTTCGACAATATCGCCGGTTTGACGGTCAGAGCTAAAGTGACCATGGCTGGTGTGACCATCGGCAAGGTCACGGCCATCGATCTGGACCGCGATTCGTACACCGGTCGGGTCACGTTGCAGCTGGACAAGAACGTCGACAACTTGCCGACCGACTCCACTGCCTCGATCCTGACCGCCGGCCTGCTGGGCGAGAAGTACATCGGCATCAGCGTGGGCGGCGAAGAAGCGGTTCTCAAAGACGGCAGCACCATCCACGACACCCAGTCGGCGCTGGTGCTGGAAGACCTGATCGGCAAATTCCTGCTCAATACAGTGGGCAAGGAACCCAAAGAAGCGCAACCGGCTAATTAAGGAGTTTCCATGATTTCGATCCTGCGACGTGGCCTGCTGGTTCTGCTGGCGGCCTTCCCCCTGCTGGCCATGGCGGCGCCGGGGCAGTCCGCCCGTGATGTCATCCAGGGCACCACGACCCAGTTGCTCAACGACCTCAAGGCCAACAAGGCGCAGTACAAGGCCAACCCCGAGGCGTTCTATACCGCGCTCAACAGCAACCTTGGCCCTGTGGTCGATGCTGACGGCATCTCCAAGAGCATCATGACCGTCAAGTATTCGCGCAAGGCCACCCCGGAGCAGATGCAGCGCTTCCAGGAAAACTTCAAGCGCAGCCTGATGCAGTTCTATGGCAACGCCCTGCTCGAGTACAACAATCAGGGCATCACCGTCGACCCGGCCAAGGCCGAAGACGGCGATCGCACCAGCGTCGGCATGAAGATCACCGGCAACAACGGTGCGGTCTATCCGGTGCAGTACACCATGCAGAAGATCGACGGCGAGTGGAAAGTGCGCAACGTCATCGTCAACGGCATCAACATCGGCAAGCTGTTCCGCGACCAGTTCGCCGACGCCATGCAGCGTAACGGCAACAGCCTGGACAAGACCATCGACGGCTGGGCCGGCGAGGTGGCCAAGGCCAAGGAAGCCGCCGACAACTCGCCGGATAAGGAAGTCAAATGAGCGATGCCGTCGTGAGCATGGCCGAGCCTGGCGTTCTCTGCCTGGCCGGGGTGCTCGACTACCGCAGCGGGCCGGCCCTGCGCCAGCAGGGCAAGGCGCTGATCGCCGGCAGTGGCGAGCAGCGGCTGGTGCTCGACTGCAGCGCGGTGGTCAAGTCGAGTAGCGTCGGGCTGGCCCTGCTGCTGGCCTTCATGCGCGATGCACAGGCGGCTGGCAAGGCCTGCGAAGTGCGCGGCATGCCTGCCGACATGCGGGAAATTGCCGGGGTCTATGACCTCGATGAAGTGCTGGCCGGTTGATGGCTTGCACCAAGGTGAAGGCCCCTCGGTCAGCGTATCCCGTCATGGGCTTCGCAGGCGAGGGGCTTTTTTGTATGATGGCCGACCCGCGCGCGTTGGGCGCCGATCGAGGTTGAGCATGCAGGCCGTAGAAGTCAAAAGCTTTCTGGAAGAGAAATTGCCGGGATCCCGGGTCGAAGTTGAAGGCGAAGGCTGCAACTTCCAGTTGAACGTGATCAGCGACGAGCTGGCCGGCCTGAGCCCGGTCAAGCGTCAGCAGGCGATCTATGCTCACCTCAATCCGTGGATCGCCAACGGCGCCATTCACGCGGTAACCATGAAATTCTTCAGCAGCGCAGCCTGGGCTGAGCGCACCTGAGCCAACTTGGCGGCGAGACACAAATGGACAAACTGATTATCACTGGCGGCCCACGCCTCGACGGCGAAATTCGCATTTCCGGCGCGAAGAACGCGGCCCTGCCGATTCTGGCGGCGACCCTGCTGGCCGACGGCCCGGTTACCGTGGGCAACCTGCCACACCTGCACGACATCACCACCATGATCGAGCTGTTCGGCCGCATGGGCATCGAGCCTGTGATCGACGAAAAGCTGGCCGTGGAGATCGACCCGCGCACCATCAAGACCCTGGTTGCTCCTTATGAGCTGGTCAAGACCATGCGTGCCTCGATCCTGGTCCTCGGCCCGATGGTTGCCCGTTTCGGTGAAGCCGAAGTGGCCCTGCCTGGCGGCTGCGCCATCGGCTCTCGTCCGGTAGACCTGCACATCCGCGGGCTGGAAGCCATGGGCGCGAAGATCGAGGTCGAAGGCGGCTACATCAAGGCCAAGGCCCCCGAGGGCGGCCTGCGCGGCGCGCACTTCTTCTTCGATACCGTCAGCGTGACCGGTACCGAGAACATCATGATGGCCGCAGCACTGGCCAAGGGCCGCAGCGTGTTGCAGAACGCCGCTCGCGAGCCTGAAGTGGTTGACCTGGCCAACTTCATCAACGCCATGGGCGGCAAGGTTCAGGGCGCTGGCACCGACACCATCACCATCGATGGCGTCGAGCGCCTGGCCTCGGCCAACTACCGCGTCATGCCCGACCGTATCGAGACCGGTACCTACCTGGTCGCCGCTGCCGTTACCGGTGGTCGCGTCAAGGTCAAGGACACCGATCCGACCATCCTTGAAGCCGTGCTTGAGAAACTCAAGGAAGCCGGCGCCGACATCACCACCGGTGAAGACTGGATCGAGCTGGACATGCACGGCAAGCGGCCCAAGGCCGTCAACCTGCGTACCGCTCCTTACCCGGCGTTCCCTACCGACATGCAGGCGCAGTTCATTTCGCTCAATGCCATCGCCGAAGGCACTGGCGCAGTGATCGAAACCATCTTTGAAAACCGCTTCATGCACGTTTACGAGATGCACCGCATGGGCGCGCAGATCCAGGTCGAAGGCAATACCGCCATCGTTACTGGCGTCAAGGCGCTCAAGGGCGCTCCGGTGATGGCCACCGACCTGCGTGCTTCCGCCAGCCTGGTGCTGTCGGCGCTGGTCGCTGAAGGTGACACCCTGATCGATCGCATCTACCACATCGACCGTGGTTACGAGTGCATCGAGGAGAAGCTGCAGATGCTGGGCGCGAAGATCCGTCGCGTACCGGGCTAGTAGCCTGCAGGCGCACGGACGCGCCTACCGAATCGAATACCGGCCAGGCTCACTGCCTGGCCGGCTGTAGCCGCTTAAGGACCGACGTTTCCCATGTTGACCATCGCGCTATCCAAAGGCCGTATTCTCGACGATACCCTGCCACTGCTGGCCGAGGCCGGTATCGTGCCGACCGAGAACCCGGACAAGAGCCGCAAGCTGATCATCCCCACCACGCAGGACGACGTGCGCCTGCTCATCGTGCGAGCCACCGACGTGCCGACCTATGTCGAGCATGGCGCCGCCGACCTCGGTGTAGCCGGCAAGGACGTGCTGATGGAATACGGCGGCCAGGGCCTGTACGAGCCCCTGGACCTGCAGATTGCCCAATGCAAGCTGATGACCGCTGGCGTCACCGGTGCCCCTGAGCCCAAGGGCCGTCTGCGTGTGGCGACCAAGTTCGTCAACGTGGCCAAGCGTTATTACGCCGAACAGGGCCGCCAGGTCGACATCATCAAGCTGTACGGCTCGATGGAGCTGGCCCCGCTGATCAACCTCGCCGACAAGATCATCGACGTGGTCGACACCGGCAACACCCTGCGTGCCAATGGCCTCGAACCCCAGGAGCTGATCGCCACGATCAGTTCGCGCCTGGTGGTGAACAAGGCCTCGATGAAAATGCAGCACGCCCGTATTCAAAGCCTGATCGACACCCTGCGCAACGCCGTCGAATCGCGACACCGCGGCTGACTTCTGCGCGCGACCTTTGCTGTCGCGCCCGTCTATCCGCGTCATAGCCTTCTTTCTCAGGTGCCCGCGCGGATGGACTGGTAGCCTAGGGCGCCTGAGCATTCGCTAATAATCGAGGCCCTCGCCATGACCGTGTCCACTGCAATTGCCCGTCTCAACGCCGCTGACCAGGATTTCGCCCGACATCTGGATCATCTGCTGAGCTGGGAAAGTGTGTCCGATGACGCGGTCAACCAGCGCGTGCTCGACATCATCAAGGCCGTGCGCGAGCGCGGTGACGCAGCGCTGGTCGAATTCACCCAGCGCTTCGACGGTGTCGACGCCAAGACCATCGATGACCTGATCCTCGACCGTGCCCGCCTGGAGCTGGCGCTGACCCGCATCACCCCGGTGCAGCGTGAAGCGCTGGAGAAAGCCGCCAACCGCGTGCGTCTGTACCACGAGCGGCAGAAGCAGGACTCCTGGCAGTACACCGAAGCCGACGGCACCGTGCTTGGCCAGAAGGTCACCCCGCTGGACCGTGCCGGCCTATACGTGCCGGGCGGCAAGGCGTCGTACCCCTCGTCGGTGCTGATGAACGCGATTCCAGCCAAGGTCGCGGGTGTCGCTGAAGTGGTCATGGTGGTGCCGACCCCGCGTGGCGAGGTCAATGAGCTGGTGCTGGCCGCTGCCTGCATCGCCGGCGTCGACCGGGTGTTCACCGTTGGTGGCGCCCAGGCCGTCGCGGCCCTGGCCTACGGCACCGAAAGCGTGCCACAGGTGGACAAGATCGTCGGCCCGGGCAACATCTACGTGGCCACCGCCAAGCGCCATGTATTTGGCCAGGTTGGTATCGACATGATCGCCGGCCCGTCGGAGATCCTGGTGGTGTGCGATGGCCAGACCGATCCGGACTGGATCGCCATGGACCTGTTCTCCCAGGCCGAACACGATGAAGATGCCCAGGCCATCCTGGTCAGCCCCGATGCCGAGTTCCTCGATCGCGTTGCCGCCAGCATCGACAAGCTGCTGCCAACCATGGAGCGCGCCGAGATCATCGAAAAGTCGATCAACGGCCGTGGCGCCCTGATCCAGGTGCGCGACATGCAACAGGCCATTGAAGTGGCCAACCGCATCGCCCCGGAACACCTGGAGTTGTCGGTGGCCGACCCGCAGGCCTGGCTGCCGCAGATCCGCCACGCCGGCGCGATCTTCATGGGCCGTCACACCAGCGAGGCGCTGGGCGACTACTGCGCCGGCCCCAACCACGTACTGCCGACCTCCGGCACCGCGCGCTTCTCCTCGCCACTGGGCGTGTATGACTTCCAGAAGCGCTCGTCGATCATCTTCTGTTCCGAGCAGGGCGCATCCGAGCTTGGCCACACCGCTTCGGTACTGGCCCGTGGCGAGTCGTTGACCGCTCACGCCCGCAGCGCCGAATACCGCATCCTCACCGAGAAGGGGAATTGAGCATGAGTCGTTTCTGGAGTCCCTTCGTCAAGGACTTGGTGCCCTACGTGCCGGGCGAGCAGCCCAAGCTGGCCAAGCTGGTCAAGCTCAACACCAACGAGAACCCTTATGGCCCATCGCCCAAGGCGCTGGAGGCCATGCGTGGCGAGTTGAACGACAACCTGCGCCTGTACCCGGACCCGAATGGTGACCGGCTCAAGCAGGCGGTGGCCGAGTACTATGGCGTCACCCCGGCGCAGGTGTTTGTCGGCAACGGCTCGGACGAGGTGCTGGCGCACATCTTCCACGGCCTGTTCCAGCACGATGCGCCGTTGCTGTTCCCGGACGTCAGCTACAGCTTCTACCCGGTGTATTGCGGCCTGTACGGCATCCCCTACGAGCAGGTGTCGCTGGACGAGCAGTTCCAGATTCGCGTTTCGGACTACAACAAGCCAAACGCCGGGATCATCTTCCCCAACCCCAATGCACCGACCGGTTGCCTGCTGCCGCTTGAGGCCGTGGAGCAGCTGCTGCAGGCCAATCGGGATTCGGTAGTGGTGGTGGACGAGGCGTACATCGACTTCGGTGGTGAGACGGCCATCAGCCTGGTTGATCGCTATGACAATCTGTTGGTGACCCAGACGCTGTCCAAGTCGCGTTCGCTGGCTGGCCTGCGGGTTGGCCTGGCGGTGGGGCATGCGGACTTGATCGAGGCGTTGGAGCGGATCAAGAACAGCTTCAACTCTTACCCGTTGGATCGGGCTGCGATTGTCGGGGCTGCGGTGGCGTTCGAGGATCGCGAGTACTTTGACGAGACGTGCCGCAAGGTGATCGAGAGCCGTGAGGTGTTGGTTGCGGCGTTGCAGGCGCGGGGGTTCGAGGTGTTGCCTTCGGCGGCGAACTTCATCTTTGCCCGGCATCCGCAGCAGGATGCGGCGGGGATTGCGGCGCGGCTGCGGGAGCAGGGGGTTATTGTGCGGCACTTCAAGCAGGCGCGGATTGCGCAGTTCTTGCGGATTACGGTTGGGACGCCGGAGATGAATCAGGCGTTGCTTGATGCGCTTGATTGATTTGAGTTGATTTGAGTTGTTGATACTGGGGCGAATTGGGGGGATTGGTTTTCTCCTGATTCGCCCTTTGTTGTTGTTGTTGTTGTTGTTGTTGTTGTTGTTGTTGTTGTTGTTGTTGTTGTTGTTGTTTTGAAAGTTTTATGCGCATTCATTTGCGATGTCGACGCATAGTCACCTTTCCGCCCTTACGGCGGCCTACTTTGGTCTTGGCCAAAGTAGGCAAAGCCGCTCGCTCCCATCATACGGCCCCTACGC
>NZ_JBDJLM010000048.1:0-38408 GCF_039673365.1 Pseudomonas sp. TWI923
GCTCCCACATGGACCGTGCAACCCTTTACCTGTGGGAGCCGGCTTGCCGGCGATTGGCTTCAACGCGGTTTCAGGTCCAGCCGGCGCAGGTGGCAGGTCACTTCCTCGCGGTCGTGGTACAGCTGCTTGCAGGCGATCGACACCTTGACCTTGCGCGCCTTGAAGCCTTCCTCGATGCGGTCGAGCAACTTGCGCACCTCGGCGTGACGCTGCTTCATCGGCAGCTTGAGGTTGACCACCGCCTCGCGGCACAGCCCCTCGCCCAGCCAGGTCTCGATCAGTGACGCAGTGCGCGCCGGCTTCTCGACGATGTCGCAGACCATCCAGTCCACGGTCTGTTTCGGCTTCCAGGTAAAGCCGTCGGCCATCAGGTGCGTGACCAGCCCGGTGTCCATCAGGCTCTCGGCCATCGGGCCGTTGTCGATGGCGGTGACCAGCATGCCGCGCTTGACCAGCTGGTAGGTCCAGCCACCGGGCGCAGCGCCCAGATCGACACCGGTCATGTCGTCGTTCAGGCGCTGGTCCCACTGCTCGCGCGGGATGAACTGGTGCCAGGCTTCTTCCAGCTTGAGGGTCGAACGGCTGGGCGCTTCCCGTGGGAACTTCAGGCGCGGAATGCCCATTGGCCACAGTGCCTGGTTACCCGCTTCGGCCTGGCCCAGGAATACCCGTCGGCCACTGATGAAGGTCAACAGCAGGCGCGGACGCTGCGCGTCGTCGACCAGCCGCCCGGCCTTCTCCAGTGCCTTGCGCAGCGGCACTTCGAACTTGCGGCAGAAGGTCGAAAGCTCCTTGCCGTCGTTGGTGTCGAGCACCTCCAGCCAGAGGCTGCCGAACACCGGCAGCTCGGCCAGGTGCTCGAGCAGCACGCTGATGCGGTCGGTCTCGGGCAACTCGATGTAGCTGCCGCGCGCCCACTGGCGCGGGAAGATCAGCTGGTCGAAACGCATTTCACGCATCAGCCGCGCGGCACCGTCGGGCTCGCTGCAGACGAATTCGGCGCAGGCGCTGCTTGGCTTGCCTTTGGCATAGCCGGCCACGCCCAGGTGGGCGGCGTGTTCGCTGATTTCGGCGCAGACCTCGCCCTCGAAGCCGGGCCGGCAATGCATGAACAGGGTATTCATCTCTAACTCCACATCACTGGCGCAGGCGGCGCCAGCCTTGACCCGACGCAACACAAGGTGCGGCCGGGCGGCGAATGATAAAGGAAGATCGGAACCCGCGACACGCCCCACCGGTCCAGAAAAGGGTCAGGCCCGGCAAACGGGGCTAACCTGACTGTTCAGCCAGGTCCGTGCCGTGCGGACCGATCCACAGCGGTGACACTGGCGATCCTTTGGCAGTCGCCGGGCACCGGAGCACAAGGAGTTGTCAATGCCCTCGCTCGATAGCCTGAAAACCCTCAAGTCGCTGAAGGTGGCCGACCACACCTACCACTATTTCAGCCTCGCCGAAGCCGCCCGCCAGCTGGGCGACCTGCAACGCCTGCCGATGTCGCTGAAAGTGCTGCTGGAAAACCTGCTGCGCTGGGAGGACGGCAAGACCGTGACCGGCGACGATCTGCATGCCCTGGCCGGCTGGCTCAAGGATCGCCGCTCGGACCGCGAGATCCAGTACCGCCCGGCGCGGGTCCTGATGCAGGACTTCACCGGCGTACCGGCCGTGGTCGACCTAGCGGCCATGCGCGCAGCCATGGACAAGGCAGGTGGCGACCCGCAGCGCATCAACCCGCTGTCGCCGGTGGACCTGGTGATCGACCACTCGGTGATGGTCGACCGCTATGCCAGCCCCGCCGCCTTCGCCCAGAACGTCGACATCGAGATGCAGCGCAATGGCGAGCGCTACGCGTTCCTGCGCTGGGGCCAGAACGCCTTCGACAACTTCCGCGTGGTGCCGCCGGGCACCGGCATCTGCCACCAGGTCAACCTGGAATACCTCGGGCGCACGGTCTGGACCCGCGACGAGGACGGGCGTACCTACGCCTTCCCCGACACCCTGGTCGGCACCGATTCGCACACCACCATGATCAACGGCCTGGGCGTGCTCGGCTGGGGCGTGGGCGGCATCGAGGCCGAGGCGGCCATGCTCGGCCAGCCGGTGTCGATGCTGATCCCCGAGGTGATCGGCTTCAAGCTCACCGGCAAGCTGCGCGAGGGCATCACCGCCACCGACCTGGTGCTGACCGTGACGCAGATGCTGCGCAAGAAAGGTGTGGTGGGCAAATTCGTCGAGTTCTACGGCGACGGCCTGGCCGATCTGCCGCTGGCCGATCGCGCCACGATCGCCAACATGGCCCCGGAATACGGCGCCACCTGCGGCTTCTTCCCGGTCGACCAGGTGACCCTCGACTACCTGCGCCTGTCGGGCCGCCCGGAGCAGGCGGTGCAACTGGTCGAAGCCTATTGCAAGGCCCAGGGCCTGTGGCGCCTGCCCGGCCAGGAGCCGCTGTTCAGCGACAGCCTGGCGCTGGACATGCATGAGGTCGAA
Organism: Pseudomonas sp. TWI923; assembly: GCF_039673365.1. Taxonomy (NCBI): domain Bacteria; kingdom Pseudomonadati; phylum Pseudomonadota; class Gammaproteobacteria; order Pseudomonadales; family Pseudomonadaceae; genus Pseudomonas; species Pseudomonas sp. TWI923. Next base: position 2,488 of record NZ_JBDJLM010000048.1, read on the forward strand.
GCCAGCCTGGCCGGCCCCAAGCGCCCGCAGGACCGGGTAGCCCTGAACCAGGTTCGCCAGGCCTTCGACAAGTTCATCGAGCTACAGCCCAAGCCACTGGCCAAGGATGTCGGGCGCCTGGAAAGCGAAGGCGGTGGCGGCGTGGCCGTGGGCAATGCCGACCAGGCCGGCGAGATCGACTACAGCCATGCCGGCCAGACTCACACCCTGCGTGACGGCGCGGTGGTGATCGCCGCCATTACCTCGTGCACCAACACCTCCAACCCGAGCGTGATGATGGCTGCCGGGCTGGTGGCGAAAAAAGCCGTGGAAAAGGGCCTGCAACGCAAGCCCTGGGTCAAGAGTTCGCTGGCCCCCGGCTCCAAGGTGGTCACCGACTACTACAAGGCAGCCGGCCTGACCCCTTACCTGGACCAGCTGGGCTTCGACCTGGTGGGCTATGGCTGCACCACCTGTATCGGCAACTCAGGGCCGCTTGACGAGGCCATCGAACAAGCCATCGGCAGCGCCGACCTGACGGTCGCCTCGGTGCTGTCGGGCAACCGCAACTTCGAGGGCCGGGTGCATCCGCTGGTGAAAACCAACTGGCTGGCCTCGCCACCGCTGGTGGTGGCCTACGCCCTGGCCGGCAGCGTGCGCGTGGACCTGAGCCAGGATGCCCTGGGCACGGGCAAGGATGGCCAACCGGTCTATCTGCGCGATATCTGGCCCAGCCAGCAGGAGATTGCCGCAGCGGTCAGCAACGTCGACACGCGCATGTTCCACAAGGAATACGCCGAAGTGTTCGCCGGTGACGCCCAGTGGCAGGCCATCGAGGTACCACAGGCGGCCACCTATGTCTGGCAGGACGACTCCACCTACATCCAGCACCCGCCGTTCTTCGACGACATTGGCGGCCCGCTGCCGCAGATCACCGATATTCAAGGGGCTCGCATCCTCGCCCTGCTCGGCGACTCGGTGACCACCGACCATATTTCGCCGGCCGGCAACATCAAGGCCGACAGCCCCGCCGGGCGCTACCTGCGCGACAAGGGCGTTGAGCCGCGCGACTTCAACTCCTATGGCTCGCGCCGCGGCAACCACGAAGTGATGATGCGCGGCACGTTCGCCAATATTCGCATCCGCAACGAAATGCTCGGCGGCGAGGAAGGCGGCAACACACTGCATGTGCCGAGCGGCAAAAAGCTGTCGATCTATGACGCCGCCATGCGCTACCAGCAGGAAGGTACGCCGCTGGTGGTGATCGCAGGGCAAGAATACGGCACCGGCTCCAGCCGCGACTGGGCGGCCAAGGGCACCAACCTGCTGGGGGTCAAGGCCGTGCTGGCGGAAAGCTTCGAGCGCATCCACCGCTCCAATTTGGTGGGCATGGGCGTGTTGCCTCTGCAGTTCAAGGCCGGTGACGACCGTAAACGCCTGGGGCTGACCGGCAAGGAGCGCATCGATGTGCTTGGGCTTGGCGGTGCGCAGATTCGCCCGGGGATGAGCCTGCCATTGCGTATTACCCGTGAGGACGGGCAACAGCAGCAGATCGAGGTGCTGTGCCGGATCGACACGCTCAATGAGGTGGAATACTTCAAGTCGGGGGGCATCCTGCACTATGTGCTGCGGCAACTGATTGCAGGGTGATCATGGCCAGGGGCCATTTATTGGCCCCTGATCAGGTGTCCTGAAGGGCGCGAGCTCAGTCGAAGCAGTTCCGCACTCGCTGCCACAAGGATTTTGCATGTCGTTGCCCCACTGGATCGCGCTGGGCCTGCTGGCCCTCGGCTACTGCTTTGCACTGGCCCACGGCAGCCTCGGCCTGGCTGCCCTGCCCAGCCTGCTCGCCCTGCTGTGCACCGCCCTGCTGGTACGGCGCAGGGTGCGCTGGCAACAGACCCTCGGCCACCTGCTGTTCATCGGCATGGCTGCTGCATTGGCCCTGCATTGGCTGCCGGGCTTCAATAGCGCCAAGGTCATCGACAAGGCTGTGTTCAGCCAGGGTGCGCTGCCGTTCTCGATGTACCTGAACCTGGACAAGCCACTGATCGGCCTCTGGTTGCTGCTGGCCTGCCCGTGGCTGGTGGCGTTGCGCGGGCGGGGGCTGGCGCTGAGCCTGCTCGCCATCCTGCCGCTGACCCTGCTCGCCTGCCTGGGCGGCGCCTGGGCTCTGGGGCTGGTGGCCTGGGCCCCGAAATGGCCGGACCAGGCTTGGCTGTGGCTGTTGAACAACCTGCTGCTGGTCAGCCTGACCGAAGAACTGCTGTTTCGCGGTTACATCCAGGGCGGCCTGCAACGTCTGTTCAGGCATGACGGCCTGGCGTTGCTGGCAGCAGCGCTGCTGTTCGGCCTGGCTCACCTGGGGGGCGGCTGGCAGTGGTTCTACCTGGCGACGTTGGCAGGGGTGGGTTACGGCCTGGCGTACCGCCATGGCGGGCTGGCTGCAGCGGTGGCCTGCCATGCCTGCGTCAACCTGGCGCACTTCGCGGGCTTCAGTTACCCGATGCTGGCACTTGGCTGAGCAATCGGTCATGATCCGACCTGATCGTCACAAACCATAAATAAAGCTGCAATATTGACGGCAACGTACGCGAACGCGTGGGCTTAAACCACAATCGCCGCATGCATCCGTTGCGCCAGATCAATGCAAGTTAAATATTCATTCAATAAAACCAGCGGCTTGCCGATACCTGTCGAAAGCCTTGCGGATTGAACAGCCAATGCGTAACAACCAGCCGATTACCCAGAGAGAACGGACTTTCCCTGCCCAACAGCGGTTGATCTCCACGACCAATGCCAAAGGCGTGATCACCTACTGCAACGATGCCTTCGTCGAGATCAGCGGTTTCTCTCGCGAGGAACTCATGGGCGCAGCGCACAACCTGGTGCGTCACCCTGACGTACCGCCTGCGGTGTTTGCCCACATGTGGCAGACCCTCAAGCAAGGCCTGCCATGGATGGGCATCGTCAAGAACCGCTGCAAGTCCGGCGACCACTATTGGGTCAACGCCTACGTCACCCCTGTTTTCGAGAAAAACCAGGTGGTTGGCTATGAGTCGGTGCGGGTCAAACCCACCGCCGAGCAGATCCGCCGCGCCGAAGGCCTGTACCAGCGCATCAACCAGGGCAAGTCGGCGATCCCGCGCCGCGACCAGTGGCTGCCGGTGCTGCAGGACTGGCTGCCGTTCATCCTGATCAGCCAGGTCGGCTTCCTGATCGGCAACTGGCTCGGCCACTCCTGGGGCTTCGCCCTGGCCGCCGGCCTGTCGGTCCCGCTGGGCCTGCTCGGCCTGAGCTGGCAGCAGCGCGGCCTCAAGCGCCTGCTGCGCCTGGCCGAACAGAGCACGTCCGACCCGCTGATCGCGCAGATGTACACCGACAGCCGCGGCGTCCAGGCACGCCTGGAAATGGCCATGCTCAGCCAGGACGCACGGATGAAGACCTGCCTGACCCGCCTGCAGGACAGCGCCGAACAGCTCAGCGACCAGGCCCGCCAGTCCGACACCCTCGCCCACCAGAGCTCGTCGGGCCTGGAGCGCCAGCGCGTGGAAACCGAGCAGGTGGCCGCCGCCGTCAACCAGATGGCCGCCACTACCCAGGAAGTGGCCAACCACGTTCAGCGCACCGCCGATGCCACCCAGGAAGCCAACCGCCTGACCAGCCAGGGCCGCAACATTGCCGGCGAAACCCGCGACGCCATCGAGCGCCTGTCGGCTGCCGTGGGCGAGACTGGCCTGACCGTGACGCAACTGGCCAAGGACAGCGACGAGATCGGTGGCGTGGTCGATGTGATCAAGGGCATTGCCGACCAGACCAACCTGCTGGCGCTCAACGCCGCCATCGAAGCAGCTCGTGCCGGTGAGATGGGCCGAGGTTTCGCCGTGGTTGCCGACGAAGTTCGCCAGCTGGCCCAGCGCACCGCCGAGTCCACCGGGCAGATCCACGGCCTGATCGCCAAGCTGCAACAGACCGCCAACAACGCGGTGCAGACCATGGAGACCGGCCACCGCCAGGCCCAGGAAGGTGTCGAGCGGGTCATGGAAGCCGACCAGGCGCTGGTGGGCATCAGCGAAGCGGTCGCCAACATCACCGACATGGCCACTCAGATCGCCGCCGCCACCGAAGAGCAGACCGCGGTGGCCGAAGAGATCAGCCGCAACATCAGCACCATTGCCGACCTGGCCGACCAGACCGCCGGCCAGGCCCAGCGCTCGGCGCTGCTCAGCGAAGAGCTGACCAGCACCGCCGGCACGCAGTACTCGTTGGTGGAGCGCTTCAACCGCTAAAGCCTGTACGAACCATCGCGGGGCAAGCCCGCTCCCACAAGTCCTGTGCAGAGCGCCAGACTTGTGGGAGCGGGCTTGCCCCGCGATGCTTTTACCAGTCCAGTTTCAGCCTGCTCTCGAAGTGACGCGCCTCACCCGTCAACGGGTCATCAAAGCGTAGGCTCTGGGCCAGCAGCTTCAATGGCCGCTCATAGTCATCCTGTTCATCGACCAGCTGCGGGTAGAACGGGTCGTTGCAGATCCCCGCCCCCAGCGCCGCCATGTGCACCCGCAACTGATGGGTCTTGCCGGTGACCGGCGACAGGCCATAGCGCCACAACCCACCGTTCTTTTCCAGCACGCAGGCATGGGTTTCGCTGTTATCGGCCCCTTGCACTTCATGCATGCGGAAGAACGGCTCGCCATGCACCAGGCGGCTGCAATGCACCAAGGGGAAATCATGCTGCGGCAGCGCAGCGGCGATGGCCTGGTAGTGCTTGTCGATGCGCCGCTCGGGGAACAGCCGCTGATAGGCACCCCGGGTTTGCGGGTTGGACGAGAACAACACCAGCCCCGCGGTGTGACGGTCGATACGGTGCAGGGGCACCAGGTGCGGGTTGTCCAGCCGGCGGATCAAGCGGCGCAGCAGGGTCTGCTCGACATACTCGCCAGTGGGCGTTACCGGCAGGAAATGCGGCTTGTCCGCCACCACCAGATGCTCATCCATGTGCAGGATCTGCTCCTGTACCGGGATCGGCTTCTCGTTGGGTACTTCACGAAAGTAATGCAGGCGCATGCCCTGGCGGTAGGCAAGGTCGGCGGCAATCGCCTGGCCTTGCGCGTCCAGCACCCGCCCCCGGGCGAAACGGTCCCGCCACTGCTCACGGTCGATGCCCTTGAAGTGATCGCACAGGCAATCGAGCACTGTCGCCCAGCGCCCGGGCGGCAGGCATACCGTGCTGGCTTGCAGGTGGGCAGGGTTGAAAGGCGTGGTCATCGTCGGGCTCTGCTGATCGGGAGCCGGGCATTATCCCCCAGCCTGCGCGGCGCAACCAGCCTCGCCGGCCGGCTCGCAGCGCGCCTTGAGCCAGCGCAGCACCTGCACCGCATCCCAGCGCCCGGGGTCGAACAAGGCGTAGCTCAGGCCCTGGTAGCCAACCACGTCCAGCGGCCGGTGAAAGCCGGCGCGCTGGAACAATGCCTCGATCTCGGCGAAACAGGTATTGAAATGGACCTTGCCGAACGGCGTCTGCTCATCGGTGACGATGCCGTCGAGGCGCAGTTCCAGCACGGCGTCGCACACACGCTCCGGGGCCATGTGGTTGATGCTGTACTTGAGTTGCTCGACATTGAGCATGGCTTCACCTCGATACTGTATTTATATACAGCATACGGAGCAGGCCACGCCGTCGTCAATGCGCGGTTCAGCGCAGGAAGGCCACCACCTGCTCGGCATCGAAGGGCCAGTTCAGCTCGGCCCCGGTATCACAGCGGCGCAATACCGGGATGGTCAGGCTGTAGCGCTCGAACAGCACCTCGGCGTCGGCAATGTCGACCAGCTCGACCAGCAAGCCATGCTCGACGAACGGCATCAGCATGGCCTCGGCCACTTCACACAGATGGCACCCGAGGGTGCCGAACAGCTGGCATTCAGGGAGCATGGGGCAAACCCGGAAATCGAAGATAAGGGATGCTTATTCTAGGTCCGTGCTTGCCATCGCGCACCTGCGCCAGGTCAATCCTGGCTGGTGGCGCCAATGCGGTGCAGCGACAGGTCGGCCCCTTGGAACTCCTGTTCGTGGCTCAAGCGCAAGCCGTGCACCGCCTTGATCAGGCCGTACACGACAACACCGCCGGCCAGCGCTACCAGCACACCGGTTAAGCTGCCAAGCAACTGGCTGACCAGGCTTACACCCCCCAGGCCGCCCAGCGCTGCCTGGCCGAACACGCCACAGGCGATGCCGCCCCACACCCCACACACACCGTGCAGCGGCCAGACACCGAGCACATCGTCGATCTTCCAGCGGTTCTGCGCGGCGGTGAAGCACCAGACGAACAGGCCGCCTGCGATGAGGCCGGTGGCCAGCGCCCCGATCGGGTGCATCAGGTCGGAACCGGCGCAGACCGCCACCAACCCTGCCAGCGGGCCGTTATGCAGGAAGCCGGGGTCGTTGCGCCCGGCCACCAGCGCCGACACGGTGCCGCCGACCATGGCCATCAGCGAATTGATCGCTACCAGGCCGCTCACCCCTTGCAGGGTCTGTGCGCTCATCACGTTGAAGCCGAACCAGCCGATGATCAGGATCCACGAGCCCAGCGCCAGGAACGGAATGCTCGACGGCGCGAACGCCACCAGCCGGCCATCGCGATAACGGCCACGGCGCGCACCCAGCAGGATCACCGCCGCCAGCGCCAGCCAGCCGCCCAAGGCATGCACCACCACGGAGCCGGCAAAGTCATGGAAGGGTGCACCGAAGCGCGCCTGCAGCCAGGCCTGCCAGCCGAAGTTGCCATTCCACACCACACCCTCGAAGAAGGGGTAGATGAACGCCACGATCAGCGCCGTGGCGCACAGTTGCGGGACGAACCGCGCACGCTCGGCGATGCCGCCGGAGATGATCGCCGGGATTGCAGCGGCGAATGTCAGCAGGAAGAAGCACTTGACCAGTGCATAGCCATGATCGTTGGCCAGCACTGCCGCGGGCTGGAAAAAGGTCACGCCATAGGCGATCCAGTAACCGATGAAGAAGTACGCCAGCGCCGAGATGGCGAAGTCGCTGAGGATCTTCGACAGGGCGTTGACCTGGTTCTTGTGGCGCACGGTTCCGACTTCGAGAAAGGCGAAGCCGGCGTGCATGGCCAGCACCAGGATGGCGCCCATGAGGATGAACAGGGTGTTGGAGCCATGGACCAGGGAGTCCATCGCGCTGTGCATGTTTTCCATGAAGAGGCAGGCCTGCAAAAAGGCACCAGGACAGTTCAAGAACCGGCATCCCTGCACCGAATCGGTGCCAGGCGCCTGCCCCGCTTCTGTGAGTGGGTGAACGCCTGCGTGGTTTTTTCTTGGGTTTGTCGTGGATTGGGTTAAGGTTTAGCGTCATCCGCAGGGCGGGTGCACGGTTTCGGCGCGCACGCTTGCGAGCGCGCCTCGAACATAAGCAAGCGCTGTACCAGCACATCGCGCTGAACCTTCCGCGCCCGCCATCACTCGAAATAGCCACACACATCCACAGGGAGAGGCCCATATGGCCAGCAAATCGGCAAAGACTGCTCAAGACATACTGATGGCTGACTTCCAGGCCCTGGTCCGCGACACCGAGAAATTGCTCGCCGACACCGCCAACCTCGCCGGCGACCAGGCCGACGAGCTGCGCGAACAGATCCACGAGCGCCTGGCCCAAGCCCGTGAAACCCTGCAGCTCACCCAGGACTCGGTACGCCAACGCGGCCAGGCGGCCGTGGGCAGCGCCGAGCAATACGTGCAGGAGAACCCTTGGCAAGCCATCGGTATCGCTGCCGGCGTCGGCCTGCTGATCGGCCTGCTGGCCAAGCGCTGAGGAGCCGCCATGGACAACGACGCCATCGGCGCCGGCGCGTCTGGCCGGCGCCTGGGCGCCGCGATGCTGGGCCTGCTGCACAGCCACATCGAGCTGTTCGGCATCGAGCTGCAGGAGCAGAAGGGGCGCACCCTGCGCCTGCTGCTGTTCGCCGGCCTGGCACTTGTGTTCGCCCTGCTGCTGCTCACCGCCCTATCGGGGCTGGTACTGGTGCTGCTGTGGGACAGCTATCGACTGGCCGGGATCATCGGCCTGTGCCTGTTCTACGGCATCGCCGCGCTGTACTGCGGCCTGCGCCTGAAAGCGGCGGTGTTCGATGAGTCCTCGCCATTCAGCGCCACGCTCGAAGAGCTGGCCAAGGACCGGGAGCGCCTGCTGCCATGAACCTGCCCGAAATGCCCGACACGCGTAACCCGCGTGAGTTGCGCAAGGCGTTGCTGCGCCTGCGCATGGAGATGCACCGCCAGCAGATCAGCCACGAAACCACCCAGATGCTCGAACCGGCTCGCCGCCTGCGCGGCATGGGCAGCTCGTTCGGCGAGGGCCTGGGGGTCAAGCACGGCTCGCTGTGGGGCCTGGGCGCTATCGTCGCGCTGGGCTTTCTCACTGGCAAAGGCGTGCGCAGTGGCAACATCAGTCGCCTGCTGCAGCTGGGCACCAGCCTGGCGCCACTGATCCGCCTGTTCCTGAGCAGCAGCCGGCGCCCCTGAACGTCGTGCGCGCCCTTGCCAGGGCGCGCCAGACGCAGGAAGCTATGCCGATACAACGACCGGAGATCGAGCCTTGGACTGGCACACCCTGCTGACCCGCGAACGCCTGGGCAAAGCCCTCTACAGCCCAGAAGAGCTTGGCCGCAGCCCCTTCCACAAGGACCACGACCGCATCATCTTTTCCGGCGCCTTCCGCCGCCTGGGGCGCAAGACCCAGGTACATCCGGTCACCAGCAACGACCATATCCACACCCGCCTCACCCATTCGCTGGAAGTCAGCTGCGTTGGCCGCTCGCTGGGCATGCGCGTTGGCGAAACCCTGCGCGGCGCACTTCCCGACTGGTGTGAGCCCAGCGACCTGGGGATGATCGTGCAGTCGGCCTGCCTGGCCCACGACATCGGCAACCCTCCCTTCGGCCACTCCGGCGAAGACGCCATCCGCCACTGGTTCCAGCAGGCCGCCGGGCGTGGCTGGCTGGACGACATGAGCGACGACCAACGCGCCGACTTCCTCAACTTCGAGGGCAACGCGCAAGGCTTTCGCGTACTGACCCAGCTCGAATACCACCAGTTCGACGGTGGCACGCGCCTGACCTACGCGACGCTGGGCACCTACCTCAAGTACCCCTGGACTTCGCGCCATGCCGATGCCCAGGGCTACAAGAAGCACAAGTTCGGTTGCTACCAGAGCGAGCTGCCCCTGCTCGAGCAGATCGCCGGCAAGCTGGGCCTGCCACAGCTCGAACACCAACGCTGGGCCCGGCACCCGCTGGTCTACCTGATGGAGGCCGCCGACGATATCTGCTATGCCCTGATCGACCTCGAAGACGGCCTCGAGATGGACCTGCTGCAGTACGCCGAAGTCGAAGCGCTGCTGCTCGACCTGGTCGGTGATGACCTGCCGGAAACCTACCGCCAGCTCGGCCCCAACGAATCCCGCCGGCGCAAGCTGGCAATCCTGCGCGGCAAAGCCATCGAGCACTTGACCAACGCCGCCGCGCAAGCCTTCGTCGAACAGCAAAGCGCCCTGCTCGCCGGCCGCCTGCCCGGCGACCTGGTCGAGCACATGCACGGCCCGGCCCAGCGCTGTGTGCTGCAGGCCAAGGACATGGCGCGCAAGAAGATCTTTCAGGACAAGCGCAAGACCCTGCATGAAATCGGCGCCTATACCACCCTGGAAATCCTCCTCAACACCTTCTGCGGCGCGGCGCTGGAACAACATGGCGGGCGCACGCCGTCGTTCAAGAGCCGCCGCGTGCTGGACCTGATCGGCAATAACGCGCCCAATCCACATGGCTCGCTGCATGGCGCCTTCCTGCGCATGATCGATTTCATCGCCGGCATGACAGACAGCTATGCCAGTGAAATGGCCTGCGAGATGACCGGACGCACCAGTCCAACTTGAACCAGGGCGGTGACGGTAGTGTGGTTATTACCTTCACCGCCAAACTTGTAAGACTCTTCCCACAAATACCAAAAGCATTAAACATTAACTCCAAAGACAACTAATTAAACCTCCAGAACCAATCAAACCGCCTAAAAATCCACATTTCTCGTAGCACACACACGCTCTCGCCGTAAGGAATTTCCTATATACATAAATTAGCCTGAGCATCCCTGCCCGCCACCATTCAACTGAGCTAATGTGCCGACTGCTTTCGCCTCGCCGCATGGAATGTTGAATATGCAAACAGTATTTATCGTCGACGATCATCCCGTTATCCGCCTGGCTATTCGGATGCTGCTGGAGAACCAGGGCTACAACGTCCTGGGCGAATCTGACAATGGTGTCGATGCCATGCAGATGATTCGCGAATACCGCCCCGACCTGGTCATCCTCGACATCAGCATCCCCAAGCTCGACGGCCTTGAGATGCTGTCTCGCTTCCAGTCCATGGCAATGCCGCTCAAGGTCCTGGTACTGACCGCACAATCTCCCGCGCTGTTCGCGATTCGCTGCATGCACTCTGGCGCTGCGGGCTACGTCTGCAAGCAAGAAGACCTGGGCGAATTGCTCAGCGCCATCAAGGCGGTACTGTCCGGCTACAACTACTTCCCCAGCCAGGCACTCAACGCTGCGCAAAAAAACTGCAATAAGGAACTGGAGTTGTTCCGCCAGGTCAATGACCGCGAACTGATGGTGCTGCAACTCTTCGCTCAGGGCCGCAGCAACAAGGAAATTGCCAAGGGCATGTTTCTCAGCAACAAGACAGTCAGCACCTACAAGAAACGCCTTATGCACAAGTTGCAGGCCAGCACCCTGGTGGAGCTGATCGACGTCGCCAAACGCAACGCGCTGGTCTGAGGTCGTGATGTGGAAGTACCTCGGTATATCGCTGCTCTGCCTGAGCCTGGGCGCCCCCATGCCGACTGTCTGCGCGAACATCGACGAAGGCAGGAGCTACGCCCTGCTCAGCCGCTCGGCACCGACGTCGATCCACCCCGCCCTGACCCTGGAGCAACGCAACTGGCTGGCCACCCGCCATGAACTGGTACTCGGCACTTCCGCACCTGACTATCCGCCGTTCGACATCGCCAGCGGAGGGCGCGAGTACCAAGGCTTGACCGCCGACTACGCAGGCCTGATCGGCAATGCCCTGGGCCTGCCGGTGCGAGTGCAACGCTTTCCCAGCCGGCCTGCGGCAGTCGCAGCGCTCAAGAGCGGGCGCATTGATCTGCTCGGTAGCGCCAATGGCTATGAAGCCACCACCCAGGGGCTGGCGCTCTCACGCCCTTACGCCATCGACCAACCCGTGCTGGTAACCCGGGAGGACGAAACCCGCGCCCTGGACACCGGCCTGGACGGGATGCGCCTGAGCATGCTCTATCACTACCTGCCGTCCGAAGAGATCCGTGCCAACTACCCCAAGGCCGAGCTGCTGACCTTCGAGTCCTCCACCCAGGCGCTCAATGCCGTGGCCTTCGAGCAGGCCGACGTGTTCATCGGTGACACGGTCTCCACGCACTACCTGATCAGCCAGGGGCACCTGCCGCGTCTGCGCATGGCCAATTTCGGCAAGCATGAGGCCGTGGGCTTCAGTTTTGCCATGCGTGACGACGACCCGATGCTGCTGGCCCTGGTCAATGCCGCCCTCGACGCCCAGTCGAGCGCCACCCGCAACGATATCTTCAAGCGCTGGAGTGCCAGCAGCGGCAGCCTGTTGACTGATCGCAAGCTGCAGCTGTCGCCACGGGAAGAGAACTGGCTGCGCGATCACCCGGTAATGCGGGTCGTGGTCAACGACACCGCAGCGCCGCTGACCTTCCTCGACGGTAACGGCCGGTTGCGCGGCATCGTCGCCGATCTGCTCGAACTCATCCGCCTGCGCACCGGCTTGCGCTTCAACATTGGTCGCGCCAGTGGCGATGGCGACATGATCGATCAGCTTGAGTCCGGCCGCACCGACATCATCGCCACGCTCTCCACCGACACCCGCCCAGGCAACCCCCTGCAACTAAGCAGGCCCTACCTGGAAAGCGCCTACGTACTGGTCAGCCGCGACGGCAATCACCAGCCTGCCAATCTGAAACAGCTCAAGGGCAAGCGCGTCGCGGTACCGCGTGACAGCAGCGTGGCTGCACTGCTCAATGCCAAACACCCATTGATTCATCAGGTGGCCACCGACAGCACCTACTACTCCCTGGCCCTGCTGGGCAGCGGCGCCGTGGATGCCGCGATCGTCACACTGATCGACGCCAACCATATGCTGGCCAGCAACAACGACCTGGTGATCCGCACCACCGTCGGCACCGAGCCTGCGACCTTCGCGCTGGCCACTTTGCCCCAGGCCAGCGAACTGGCTTCGATCCTCGACAAGGCGTTGCTGAGCATCTCTCCGGAGGAACTGGGGGTGATCAACAGTCGCTGGCGCGATCACGGCGCGGCCGACGACGCCTATTGGCGCAATTACCGCAGGGTGATCCTGCAGGTGGTCGCTGTCATCGGTGTGCTGCTGGTGCTGGCACTGGTGTGGAATGCCCGGCTGCGCCGCCAGATCAAACAGCGTCAACGCGCCGAGCGGGCGCTCAACGACCAGCTGGAGTTCATGGGTGCCTTGCTCAATGGCACGCCACACCCCATGTACGTGCGTGACCGCGAAGGGCGCCTGCAAAGTTGCAACGACAGCTACCTGCAAGCGGTCGGCGCCAGCCTTGAGCAGGTCATCGGCAAGCGCCTGCAGGACACCCGCTTCAGCGACTGCGACTACACCCGGCAGATCCAGGACGATTACCGACGCGTGATGGAGCAAGGCAAACCCTTGATCCTCGATCGCCCTCTGCGGTTGCGGGACAAGGAGCTGACTATCTACCACTGGATCCTCCCCTACCGCGATTCGCTGGGGGAAATGCAGGGCATCATCGGCGGCTGGATCGATATCAGCGAACGTCGCAACCTGGTGCAGGACCTGCGCCTGGCCAAGCAACAGGCCGATGACGCCAATCGCGCCAAGAGCACATTCCTCGCCACCATCAGCCACGAAATCCGCACCCCCATGAACGCCTTGATCGGCATGCTCGAACTCGCCTCCCGGCGCGCCGAACAGGGCCAACTGGACCGCCCGGCCCTGGAGATTGCCCATCACTCGGCCAGGGACCTGCTGGGGTTGATCGGCGATATCCTCGACATCGCTCGGATCGAGTCGGGCCATTTGTCCCTGGCCCCGGAGCCGGTGGACCTGGCAGCGTTGGTCGAGTCCGTCGGACGTGTATTCGACGGGCTGGCCCGCCACAAGGGCCTGGCGCTCGAAGTGGTGATCGCCGCCGAGGCACGTTGCCATGCGCTGCTCGACCCGCTGCGGTTCAAGCAGGTGCTGTCGAACCTGGTGAGCAACGCGATCAAGTTCACCGAACAGGGCCAGGTGAGCATCAGCGTCAAATTGTGCAGCAGTGGCGAACCACTGACCCAGACCCTCGACATGGAAGTCCGCGACACCGGCATCGGCATCCACGAGCAGGAACTCGAGCAACTGTTCACCCCCTTCGTGCAGGCCAACCCCTACAGCGACGGTGCTCGGGCCGGCACCGGCCTGGGGCTGGTGATCAGCCAAAGCCTGTGCGCGATGATGGGCGGCGAACTGAGCCTGCAGAGCCTGCATGACGTAGGTACACGGGTAAGGCTGCGCATGCCCTTGCAGTGCGTTTCCCCGGTCGAGTCGCGGCCTCAGGACGCGAACGACATCGAGCGCCCGGATGCACGGCTGAGGATCCTGGTGATCGACGATCACCCGGCCAACCTGTTGCTGATAGCACAACAGTTGAACTACCTGGGCTTGCGCCAGGACAGCGCCCGCGATGGTCGTGAAGGATTGCGCAAATGGCGCGAAGGCTGTTTCGACGTACTCATCGTCGACTGCAACATGCCACAGATGAACGGCTACGAGCTCGCCAGGACAGTGCGCGCGGAGGAACGCCTGCACAGCAGGCCACGCTGCACCTTGGTCGGCTATACCGCCAACGCCCAACCCGAAGTGCGCCAACAGTGCCTGGATGCGGGGATGGACGACTGCCTGCTCAAACCCATCGGCTTGCAGGTGCTCGGCCAGCGGCTGGCGGCCATTGCCCGCAACACCCGGCCGTGCAAGGAGGGCTGCGACGAGTGCGGTCATCGCTTCCACCTGCAGGGCCTGAGCGCCATTGTCGGCGACAGCGCCAGTGACCGCGACCGCATCCTCAGCACCTTGCACCTGAGCCTGCAGCAGGACCTGGGCATCCTGATGTCCATCGACCCGCAGCAGAACGCCGATGCGCTTGCAGCGCAGGCACACAAGATCCTCAGCGCGGCGCGAATGCTGGATGCCAGGTCGTTGATTCAGGCGTGTGAACTACTGGAGGAGCCCGGGTTACCCCTGGCAGAGATGAAGTTGTACCGTCAGGCACTGGCACGGCACATGCGCCGTGTGGAGAAAGCCCTGGCCCGGCAATTGGAGCGCCAGGCCGAGCCAAGGTGAGGCGGCGCCCGCTCGGGCACCGCCGCCACGGATCAGGAAGCCGAGTTGATCGGCTTTTCCGGGTACCAGGCGTCCAGCAGCGGGCTGACTTCGATATTGGTCAGTTCGCTGCGGCCTTTGAGCCAGGCTTCGACAGCAGCGCGCTGCGCTTCTTCCACCGAGCCACGGGTAGCCTTGCAAACCAGGCCGAAGTCATCGCCGCCGACATAGTCCAGGCCGTTGGCGTCCATGGCTTCGGTCAGGAAGGCGTCGAGGAAGGCATCGATGGCTTCATCGGACAGGTCTTCCTTGAAACCCAGGTTCAGTTCGAAACCCAGCTCCTGGAATTCATCCACGCACAGTTTCTTGCGCAGACGACGGGAACGGTTGGTAGCCATGAAACAATCCTCTCAAGTATTAACGCGCGGCACTTTACCAGTTTCCGGCGAGCTGCGGCGCATTTGTGTCGAACGGGGCGCATACAGCGTGCGCTTGGGGCATAATGCGCACTCGTTTACGTGTTGGGGCCATCATTCTTACAGCCCCATGGTCTTTTTCCCTCGCCTGCAGGGTTCATCTATCCATGATCAAGACGCTCCGCCCACTATTGCTCGCCGGCCTGCTTCTGCCACTCGCCCTGCCCAGCCAGGCCGCCGCCGTCAACACCAGCTTGCCAGCCAAGGTGCAGCAGGCCCTCAAGACCAACAAGCTGCAAGACTCCGCCCTGTCCCTGGTGATGCTGCCGCTCAATGGCCCCGGCACCGCTACGGTGTTCAACGCCGACGTTTCGGTGAACCCGGCCTCGACCATGAAACTGGTCACCACCTACGCCGCACTCGAGCTGCTGGGCCCCACCTTCCAGTGGAAGACCGAGTTCTACACCGATGGCACCCTGAGCAACGGGGTGCTCAACGGCAACCTCTACCTCAAGGGCGGTGGCGACCCCAAACTGAACATGGAAAAGCTCTGGCTGCTGATGCGCGACCTGCGCGCCAACGGCGTGCGCACCGTGACCGGTGACCTGGTCCTGGACCGCAGCCATTTCGTGCAGCCCAACCTGCCACAGTTCAATGACGACGGCGGCGACGACAACAAGCCGTTCCTGGTCAAGCCCGATTCGTTGCTGGTCAACCTCAAGGCGCTGCGCTTCGTCGCCCGCAACGACGGTGGCAAGGTCACGGTGGCGGTCGAACCGCCGATCGCCAGCATCCGCATCGACAACCAGGTCAAGGCCGTGGCGGGCAAGCAGTGCACCGGCGAAGTGCGCTACAACCCGGTGACCCAGGCCGACGGTGTCAGCGTGACAGTCAGCGGCCAACTGGCAGAAGGCTGCAACTCGCAGACTTACCTGTCGCTGCTGGACCACCCGACCTATGCCGCCGGGGCCGTGCGGGCCATCTGGAACGAGCTGGGCGGCAGCATCCAGGGCGCCGACCGCATCGAGAACGTGCCCAAGAGCGCCCGCCTGCTGGCCCGGGCCTTCTCGCCGGACCTGGTCGAAGTGATCCGCGACATCAACAAGTACAGCAACAACACCATGGCCCAGCAGCTGTTCCTCAGCCTCGGCGCGCAGTTCCGCACCGATGCCGATGGCGACGATGCCCGTGCCGCCCAGCGCGTGGTGCGTCAGTGGCTGGCGAAGAAAGGCATCACCGCGCCGCACCTGGTGATGGAGAACGGCTCGGGCCTGTCCCGCGCGGAACGGGTCAGCACCCGCGAGATGGCCGCGCTGCTGCAGGCTGCCTGGAACAGCCCGTACGCCGCCGAATTCATCAGTTCCATGCCACTGGTGGGCATGGATGGCACCATGCGCAAGCGCCTGAAGCGCACGGCCATGAGCGGTGAGGCCCATATCAAGACCGGCACCCTCAACACCGTCCGCGCGATCGCTGGCTTCAGCCGCGACAGCAATGGCAACACCTGGGCGGTCGCAGCCATCCTCAACGACCCCAAACCCTGGGGCGCCTCGCAGGTGCTGGACCAGGTCTTGCTGGACCTCTACCGGCAACCGAAGCTGGCCAACGGCACGGCGGGCATCGCGCCCTGATGCCGGCCTGAACGGGTTACACGAGCAAACGACAAAGGGGCGCATGGCGCCCCTTTGTCGTATCTGCCTGCCGGCACATTGCGACGGGCAAAAAAAAGCCCGCCAGTGTGAGAGCGGGCAAGGACCTACGAAGATTCTTCTAGCGACCAACTAGCTTCCACGATAGGTCGAGTAGCTGTACGGCGAGATCAGCAGCGGCACATGGTAGTGCTCTTGCTGCTCGTCGATGCCAAAGCGCAGCACGACAACGTCAAGGAACGCCGCGGCCGGCAGTTGCACGCCGCGAGCGCGGTAATAATCGCCAGCGCTGAACTGCAGCTGGTAAACGCCGGTGCGGTAGTCGTCACCCTGCAACAGCGGTGCGTCGACGCGGCCATCGCTGTTGGTCAGCACGGTGTTGATCAACTCCAGCTGCTGGCCTTCGACACGGTACAGCTCAACCTTGATCGAGCTGCCCGGGCAGCCATGCGCGGCGTCCAGTACGTGTGTGGTCAAACGTCCCATTTGCTTGTCGCCTCTTGTCGTATGCGTGGGCAAAAAATACACGGCATGCACCGGGCACGGGGGCCAGCGGTGTGCGGGAATGACGCCATTAAGACAGTTTCTCAAAAAATTGTACACAATTTTTTGAACCCTTCTTCCTAGCGGCCCGCTCACCCCTGAAAACAGGCCACCAATCGCAAAGACAGGCAGCAAGCAGGCGTCACCGTTATTAGCTGACCAATCAGGCAGGTTTCTTGCAAGCCGTTTCTGGGCGACAAATGGGAAGAAATGCGGAAAAACAGGCTTACAAAGTATTTAAGAAGTTGTATACAATCAGCCCATCCGGTGGTGCGACATCCCGACGCGGCCCGCCCACCAACCGCACTAACGTACAAGAAGGAAGACTGCAGTGAGCGCTGACTACCCTCGCGACCTGATCGGTTACGGCAACAACCCACCTCATCCGCAATGGCCGGGGAATGCCCGCATTGCACTGTCCTTCGTGCTCAATTACGAAGAAGGTGGCGAGCGCAACATCCTGCACGGCGACAAAGAGTCCGAGGCCTTCCTGTCTGAAATGGTGGCCGCCCAGCCGTTGCAGGGCCAGCGCAACATGAGCATGGAATCGCTCTACGAATACGGCAGCCGCGCCGGTGTATGGCGCCTGCTCAAGCTGTTCAAGGACAGCGGCGTGCCGCTGACCATCTTCGCCGTGGCCATGGCCGCCCAGCGCCACCCCGACGTGATCCGTGCCATGGCCGAGGCCGGCCACGAGATCTGCAGCCACGGCTACCGCTGGATCGACTACCAGAACATGGAAGAAGCGCAAGAGCGCGAGCACATGCTCGAAGCCATCCGCATCCTCACCGAACTGACCGGCGAGCGCCCGGTGGGCTGGTACACCGGCCGCACCGGCCCGAACACCCGGCGTCTGGTGATGGAGGAAGGCGGTTTCCTCTACGACAGCGACACCTACGACGACGACCTGCCCTACTGGGAGCCGAACAACCCGACCGGCAAGCCGCACCTGGTGATCCCCTACACCCTGGACACCAACGACATGCGCTTCACCCAGGTACAGGGCTTCAACTGCGGCGAGCAGTTCTTCCAGTACCTCAAGGACGCCTTTGACGTGCTGTACGCCGAAGGCGCCGAAGCCCCGAAAATGCTCTCCATCGGCCTGCACTGCCGCCTGGTCGGCCGCCCGGCGCGCCTCGCCGCGCTCAAGCGCTTCGTCGATTACGCCAAGAGCCATGAGCAGGTCTGGTTCGCCCGTCGCGTGGACATCGCCCGCCACTGGCACGCCACCCACCCGTACAAGAAAGAGAACGCCTGATGACCGCCTTCAAGACCCTCAAACCGTCCAGCCTGGGCCGCGCCGCCTTCGTCGAAGCCTTCGCCGACATTTACGAGCACTCGCCGTGGGTCGCCGAAAAAGCCTACGACCTCGGCCAACTGGCTGAACTGGACGAGATCGAAGCGCTGCATCAGCGCATGAGCGACATCCTGCTCAGCGCCAACCACAGCGACCAGCTGGCCCTGATCAACGCTCACCCGGATCTGGCCGGCAAAGCCGCCGTACAAGGCGAGCTGACCGAATCGAGCACCAACGAGCAGGCCGGCGCCGGTATCCACCAGTGCACCGCCGAAGAGTTCGCCCGTTTCACCGAACTGAACGACGCCTACAAAGCCAAGTTCCAGTTCCCGTTCATCATGGCGGTCAAGGGCAGCAACCGGCACCAGATCCTCGCCTCCTTCGAAAAGCGCATCCACAACGACAAGGATGCCGAGTTCAAGGAAGCCCTGGCGCAGATCAACCTGATCGCCCTGTTCCGCCTGCTGCAGCTTTGAGGATTGCGCCCTGGCCTGGCCCGAGTGCGTGACGCGTCCGTACCCAGGGCCTGGCAAGACCCGCCAGTCCACCCAAATCTAGAACAACGAACATAGAAGAGATAACCGCATGCGCACCCTGATGATCGAGCCCCTGACCAAAGAAGCCTTTGCCCCGTTCGGTGATGTGATCGAAACCGATGGCAGCGACCACTTCATGATCAACAACGGCTCGACCATGCGCTTCCACAAGCTCGCCACGGTCGAGACCGCCGAGCCTGAGGACAAGGCGATCATCAGCATCTTCCGCGCCGACGCGCTGGAAATGCCGCTGACCGTGCGCATGCTGGAACGCCATCCGCTGGGCAGCCAGGCTTTCATCCCGCTGCTCGGCAACCCCTTTCTGATCGTGGTCGCGCCAGTTGGCGATGCACCTGTATCAGGCTTGGTCCGCGCCTTCCGCAGTAACGGCAGGCAGGGCATCAATTACCATCGCGGCGTTTGGCACCACCCGGTGCTTACGATCGAAAAGCGGGATGATTTCCTGGTGGTTGATCGCAGTGGTTCTGGCAACAACTGCGATGAGCATTACTTCCCCGAGGAACAGATGCTGATCCTCAATCCCCACCAATAAGAAAGGGTCGGTCATCTATGTGGTGACCGGCGAGAGGTAACTACTGTGGAAGCACACCTTCACGAATGGCTGAACCTGAGCATTCGCTGGGTTCACATGATCACCGGCGTCGCCTGGATCGGTGCATCGTTCTACTTCGTCTGGCTGGAGAACCACCTGAACCGAAGCAACCCGCGCGATGGGTTGTCGGGTGACCTTTGGGCCATCCACGGTGGCGGTATCTACCACCTGGAAAAATACAAGCTCGCGCCACCGAAAATGCCCGAGAACCTGCACTGGTTCAAATGGGAAGCCTACTTCACCTGGATGTCCGGGATCGCCTTGCTGTGCGTGGTGTTCTACTGGAACCCGGCCCTGTACCTGCTGGCACCCGGCAGCACCCTGAGCGGTGCCGAAGGCGTGGCCATCGGTATCGGTTCGCTGATCGCCGGCTGGTTCGTCTACGACTTCCTCTGCGACTCGCCCCTGGGCAAGAAACCGGCCCTGCTGGGTGGCGTGCTGTTCGTGCTGATCATTGCCGCATGCTGGGGCTTCAGCCTGGTGTTCAGCGGCCGCGGCGCTTACCTGCACACTGGCGCGATCATCGGCACCATCATGGTCGGTAACGTGTTCCGCATCATCATGCCGGCCCAGCGCCAGTTGGTAGCGGCCATCGAGAACAACCAGACCCCCGACCCGGTACTGCCGGCCAAGGGCTTGCTGCGCTCGCGCCACAACAACTACTTCACCCTGCCGGTGCTGTTCATCATGATCAGCAACCACTTCCCGAGCACCTACGGCAGCCAGTACAACTGGCTGATCCTGGCCGGGATCGCGGTGGCCGCGGTATTGATCCGTCACTACTTCAACACCCGCCACGACAGCAACAAGTACGCCTGGACCCTGCCTGTCGGCGCCCTGGCGATGATCTGCCTGGCCTACGTGACCGGCCCCAAGCCGCTGCCGACCGCCCCTGAGCAGGCCGCCGCCAAGGTCGAGTACCAGCCGCTGCCGGCCACGGCCGTGGGTGGCAAGACCGCCGCCGAGCTGCGCGCCGAGGAAGCTGCCAAGCCTGCCGAAGCACCAGCCGCAGCACCTGCCCAGGCCACTGCCCAGGCAGCCACCGGCGGTTTCGACAAGATCCACACCGTCATCCAGGAACGCTGCACCGTGTGCCACTCGTCCAAGCCGACCAGCCCACTGTTCAGCGCCGCCCCTGCCGGCGTGATGTTCGACACCCCGCAGCAGATCCAGGCCCAGGCCGCGCGCATCCAGGCGCAGGCCGTCGCCAGCCAGATCATGCCGCTGGGCAACATCACCCAGATGACCGTTGAAGAACGCAAGCTGGTCGGCGACTGGATCGCCAAAGGCGCCCAGGTCAACTGAAAGCAGCTGCAAGCTACAAGCGGTAAGTAGCTAGATAACAAGCAAGCATCGAGCCTCAGGCTTCGAGCGGGAACCACAAGCTTCTACTTGAAGCTTGCCGCTTGGAGCTTTTGGCTTGGATCCGAGAATAAAAACAAAACTCGAGGTGCTGCATGTCCGAGTCACCCAAGGCGTACATTCCTGTTGCGCCGCCACGACAGCCCCTGCCCCTGTTCCAGCTGATCCTGGTGGGTTTGCAACACGTTCTGCTGATGTACGGTGGCGCCATTGCCGTGCCGCTGATCATCGGCCAGGCCGCCGGCCTGTCCCGCGAGGAAGTCGCCTTTCTGATCAACGCCGACCTGCTGGTCGCCGGCGTTGCCACTATCATCCAATCCTTCGGTATCGGCCCGGTCGGCATCCGCATGCCAGTCATGATGGGCGCCAGCTTCGCTGCCGTCGGCAGCATGGTGGCCATGGCCGGCATGCCTGGCGTCGGTTTGCAGGGGATCTTCGGCGCGACCATCGCCGCCGGGTTCTTCGGCATGCTGATCGCGCCATTCATGTCCAAGGTCGTGCGTTTCTTCCCCCCCCTGGTGACCGGCACGGTCATTACCTCCATCGGGCTGTCGCTGTTCCCGGTGGCGGTCAACTGGGCCGGTGGTGGCCATGAGGCCCAGACCTTCGGCTCGCCGATCTACCTGATGGTCGCCGGCCTGGTGCTGGCGGTGATCCTGCTGATCAACCGCTTCATGCGCGGTTTCTGGGTCAACGTTTCGGTACTGGTGGGCATGGGCCTGGGCTACATCCTCGCCGGCTCCATCGGCATGGTCGACCTGTCCGGCCTGAACGAGGCGCCCTGGCTGCAGGTGGTCACCCCCCTGCACTTCGGCATGCCGACCTTCAGCCTGGCGCCGATCCTGTCGATGTGCCTGGTGGTGGTGATCATCTTCGTCGAGTCCACCGGCATGTTCCTCGCCCTGGGCAAGGTCACCGACCGTGAAGTTACCCCGGGGATGCTGCGTCGCGGCCTGCTGTGCGACGCCGGGGCATCGTTCATCGCCGGGTTCTTCAACACCTTCACCCACTCCTCGTTCGCCCAGAACATCGGCCTGGTGCAGATGACCGGGGTGCGTTGCCGCTACGTCACGGTGATGGCCGGTGGCTTGCTGATCCTGCTCAGCCTGCTGCCCAAAGCGGCCTTCCTGATCGCCTCGATCCCGCCTGCAGTACTGGGCGGCGCGTCCATCGCCATGTTCGGCATGGTCACCGCCACCGGGATCAAGATCCTCCAGGAAGCGGACATCTCCGACCGTCGCAACCAGCTGCTGGTTGCGGTCAGCGTCGGCCTGGGCCTGATCCCCGTGGTGCGCCCGGAGTTCTTCGCACAGATGCCCCAGTGGATGGAACCCATCACCCACAGTGGCATTGCCATGGCCACCCTCAGCGCCCTGGTGCTGAACCTGCTGTTCAACATCCTCGGTGGCGCCGAACGCGCCGCGCACAACGACGCCTGCCACCAGCATTGAGGACCAGGGGCGGCAGCCTTTGCCGCCCCGCTTGCCACCCGCAGTAACCGCATGACCGTCGGCCCGCCGGAATGGGCCGCCCGGGGCGCCTGCGCGCCGAAAAAACCGCCAACAAAAACAATAAGTCCGGGAAACACAACATGAAGCGCATCACTTCCTCGCTGTTGCTGGGCAGCAGCCTGCTGGCCACCCTCCCCTCCCACGCTGGCGAATGGCTGCAGTGGCACGGCGAGAGCCTGACCTACCTGTATGGCAAGGACTTCAAGGTCAACCCCGATATCCAGCAGACCATCACCTTCGAGCACGCCAACAAGTGGAAGTACGGCGACACCTTCCTGTTCGTCGACAAGATCTTCTACAACGGCAAGCCCGACCCGAGCAAAGGCGTGACCACCTACTACGGCGAGTTCAGCCCGCGCCTTTCGTTCGGCAAGATCCTCGACCGCAACCTGAGCTTCGGCCCGGTCAAGGACGTGCTGCTGGCCATGACCTACGAACGCGGCGAAGGCGACAACGAGGCCTACCTGATCGGCCCCGGCTTCGACCTGAACGTTCCCGGCTTCAACTACTTCACCCTGAACTTCTACCTGCGCAACACCGAAGGCAGCCGCCCGGGTGACAACGTCTGGCAGATCACCCCCGGTTGGTCCTACACCATTCCCGTGGGCCGCTCCGACATCCTGATCGATGGCTACATGGACTGGGTCACCGACAACGACCAGACCCGCCGTGGCACCTACCATTCCAACCTGCACTTCAACCCACAGGTCAAATACGACCTGGGCAAGGCCCTGAACCTGGGCGCCAAGCAGCTTTACGTGGGCTTCGAGTACAGCTACTGGAAGGACAAATACGGCATCGACAGCCGCGGCAACCTGGAAAGCAATCAGAGCGTCGCCAGTGCCCTGATCAAGGTCCACTTCTGATAACCTGACCAAACGCACAACTTTGTAACACCGTGCTCCAGGACGGAGCACTTGAGGACCGGCGCGCAAGCCAGTAATCTGCGCGCCCCCTCGATCGGGGCAGGAAGGATCCTGCCCACGTTTGCTGACCGCTCAGTCAATGAATTCGGGCGGTTGGTCAACGTGTTGCCAGCCTGAAAGAACCATGTTCATCCGTTCAGCAAGACGTCGAGCAGGATGGTTGTGGCCAACCCGGAAAAGTTGGCGCAGCTCTTGCCAAACAGCTGTGGCCAATCGAAAAAAGCTGACTCAAAAGACAAAAAACGGCGCCCGAGCGCTGACAACAGATCCAATCAAGGGAGCGACACACGCAATGCGCATCATCAATAGCCTGATCCTCGCTGGCGGCCTGCTGGCCTGTGGCGCCAGCCAAGCCGGTGACCTGCTGCAGTGGCAGAACAACAGCCTGACCTACCTGTGGGGCAAGAACTTCAAGGTCAACCCCGAAATCCAGCAGACGGTGACCTTCGAGCACGCCGATGCCTGGAAGTACGGCGACAACTTCTTCTTCCTCGACAAGATCTTCTACCAGGGCAAGAAGGACGCCAATAACGGCCCGAACACCTACTACGGCGAGTTCAGCCCACGCCTGTCGTTCGGCAAGATCTTCGACCAGAAGATCGAGTTCGGCCCGGTCAAGGACGTGCTGCTGGCCATGACCTACGAGTTCGGCGAGGGTGACACCGAGTCCTACCTGATCGGCCCAGGCTTCGACCTGGCCATCCCAGGCTTCGACTACTTCCAGCTGAACTTCTACCAGCGCACCACCGACGGCAGCCGCCCGGGCGACAACGTCTGGCAGATCACCCCGGTGTGGTCCTATACCATCCCTGTGGGTTCGTCCGACGTGCTGATCGACGGCTTCATGGACTGGGTGGTGGACAACGACGAGAACCGTCGCGGCACCTACCAGGCCAACCTGCACTTCAACCCGCAGATCAAGTACGACCTGGGTAAAGCGCTGCACCTGGGTGAGAAGCAGCTGTACGTCGGTATCGAGTACGACTACTGGAAGAACAAGTACGGCATCAAGGACAGCGACGCCTTCACCACCGACCAGAACACCGCCAGCCTGTTGGTGAAAGTGCACTTCTGATGACTGAAACGAAACAGCGCCTCTAATTGAGGCGCTGTTTCGTTAGAGCATGTAGGAATAAACCTACATATAACTCAGCCTTTTCTTACTTTTGAAAAGCTTGTCTTGTAAATCAACATCAACATTATTGGCAGAACCACACCTACCGCCAATAAACCAGCCTCAACCTGGGCATGATCGAGCACCCGCCAAATATCCAGCATCAGCATGAGTCCATTGATCAGCAGCGCCACGCCAAACATGGCGCAACACCTGAGCAACGCCGCAACGCCCACGCCACTCATCAGCAACCACAGGCCCAGAACGCTCCAGGCCAGCGCGGTGAGCAGGTATAGCGCCAAGTGATAGGCATCATAGGTCAACACATTGCCAAACATGTTCAGCCCTCGCCTTTATTAATAAAGAAAGGCCTGAACTATAAAGGTGAAAATTCACTCAGCATACAGCGAAATTTTGACAAAACTTTTGCAAACACTCCGGTACCCTGCACGCTTTCCTGCACCCAATAAGGACATAAGCAGAACTCATGCGTGCACCTCTAGCCGCCCCCTGGCGCTTCCTCATTCTTTTGTGCTCTACCTGGTTCGGCGTTTTTCTGCTGACCCGACTGGTCTTGTTGCTGGCCCACGCAGACGAGTTGAGCGGTAACTACTTCGCGGTGTTTTTCACCGGCGCGCTGTACGACCTCAGCTTCCTCATCTATGCCGCCCTGCCGCTAGGCCTTTACCTGGCCCTATGCCCAGCGTCGCTGTGGCGCACCCGGGCGCACCGCTGGTTGATGCAGGGCGTGCTGGCCGTCAGCCTGTTCGTGATGCTGTTCGTCGCCGTGGCCGAATGGCTGTTCTGGGACGAGTTCGGCGTGCGCTTCAACTTCATCGCCGTCGACTACCTGGTGTATTCCAAGGAAGTGCTGGACAACATCCGCGAGTCCTACCCCCTGCCAACGCTGCTCGGCAGCCTTGCGGTGGCTGCCGTGGTGCTCTGCCTGCTGCTGCGCAAGCCACTGCTCCGCGCACTGTCCGCAACGCCCGCCAACGCGCGCCAGCGCCTGGCCGGGGTTGCCGTGCTGGCGGTGCTGTGCGGCGCCTCGGTATTGATCATCGACCAGCAGTTCCCGCGCAACCCGGATGGCAACGCCTACCAGCGCGAACTGTCCAGCAACGGCCCGTACCAGTTCTTCGCCGCCTTCCGCAACAACGAGCTGGACTACACCCAGTTCTACGCCACCCTTGGCGCCGATGATGTCGGTGCGCAGATGCACCATGAACTGGCCGCCGCCAATGCTCGCTTCGACCTGCGCGAGCCCCAGGACATCCGCCGCCACATCAGCGCCAGTGGCCCGCAGCGCACGCCCAACATCATCCTGGTAACCATCGAAAGCTTCAGCGCCAAGTACATGGGCAGCAACGGCGACCCGCGCAACCTCACGCCCAACCTCGACGTGCTGCGCAAGCAGAGCCTGTATTTCAACAATTTCTACGCCACCGGCACCCGCACCGACCGTGGCCTGGAAGCCATCACCCTGTCGATTCCGCCCACCCCCGGGCGCTCGATCGTCAAGCGCATCGGCCGCGAAAGCGGCTACGCCAGCCTCGGCCAGCAACTGGCGGCCGTGGGTTACGACGCGGTCTACGTCTATGGCGGGCGCGGCTACTTCGACAACATGAACGCGTTCTTCAGCGGCAACGGCTATCGCATCGTCGACCAGAGCAGCGTCGATGAAAGCGAAATCAGCTTCAAGAATGCCTGGGGCATGGCCGACGAAGACCTCTATCGCCAGGCGATCAAGCTGGCCGATGCCGACCACGCCACGCAAAAGCCGTTCTTCCTGCAACTGATGACCACGTCCAACCACCGCCCTTACACCTACCCCGAGGGGCGTATCGACATCCCCTCAGGTGACGGTCGCGAAGGTGCGGTGAAGTACACCGACTACGCCATCGACCAGTTCCTGCAACAGGCCCGCAAAAAGCCCTGGTTCGACAATACCCTGTTCATCTTCGTCGCCGACCACACAGCCGGCAGCGCCGGCAAAGAGGACCTGCCGGTCGCCAACTACCAGATTCCGCTGTGGATCTACGCACCGAAGATGATCGAACCGGCCGAGAACCCGACCCTGGCCAGCCAGATCGACCTGGCGCCGACCCTGCTCGGCCTGCTCAACCTCAGCTACACCTCGACCTTCTTCGGCCGCGACCTGCTCAAGGGCGACGACTTGCCACCCCGGGTACTGATCGGCAACTACCAGCACCTGGGCCTGTACGACGGCAAGGACCTGGCGATCCTCAGCCCACGCGGTGGCCTGCGGATTCACCAGGATGCCCTGGGCAACAGCCATGAGACCAAGGTGGGCGTGGACAACCCGCTGATCCGCCGGGCCATTGCCTACTACCAGAGTGCAGCCTACGGCTTCAGCCAGAACCTGCTGAGCTGGCGCCCGCAGGAGAAGCGCGTCACGGTCAGCCCCTGACCGCGCGCCATAGCTTCGAGGCAGCGCTGACCAGCGCCAGCACCACGGCCCCGGCGACCACGCCGGCCACGCCGTTGAGCAAGGCTCCGGTCAGCGCCCCGCCCCGGCCTTCGGCGAAGGCCTCGATGGCGTGATGCAGCGGTGCAATGCCGTGCACCAGGATGCCGCCACCAACCAGGAACATGGCCGCAGTACCAATCACCGACAGGCTCTTCATCAGGTATGGTGCCGCGCGCAGGATGCCGTTGCCGACGGCGCGGGTGACGCTGGAGGCCTTCTTGCTCATCCACAGCCCGAGGTCATCGAGTTTGACGATACCGCCCACCAGGCCATACACACCCACGGTCATGGCAATGGCGATGCCCGACAGCACGATGATCTGCTGGGTCAGCGGCGCATCGGTGACGGTACCCAAGGTGATGGCGATGATCTCGGCGGAGAGGATGAAGTCGGTCCGCACCGCGCCCTTGATCTTGTCCTTCTCGAAGGCCACCAGGTCGACATTGGCATCGGCTACGGCTTCTTTGCGCGCCTCGTGCTGCGCCTCGTCCTCTTCCTTGCTGTGCAGGAACTTGTGCGCCAGCTTCTCGAAACCCTCGAAGCACAGGTAGGCGCCACCGACCATCAGCAGCGGCGTCACCGCCCAGGGGATGAACGCGCTGATCAGCAGCGCCGCCGGCACCAGGATCGCCTTGTTGACCATCGAGCCCTTGGCCACCGCCCACACCACCGGGATCTCGCGCTCGGCGCGCACCCCGGAAACCTGCTGGGCATTGAGCGCCAGGTCGTCACCGAGCACGCCGGCGGTCTTTTTCGCCGCGACCTTGGTCATCAGCGACACATCGTCGAGTACCGTGGCGATGTCGTCGATCAGTACCAGTAGACTGCTTCCTGCCATGTTTGCTTGTATCCCGTGGTTTGAGTGCTGCGGATTCTAGCCGAAAGTCGCTGCCTTGAGCCCCCGTCGAGGCGGGTGCTACCATGCCGGACCCCTCACGGAGGGGGCCATACACGAGGAAGACCCCCGACAATGAGCACCATTCGCGAGCGCAACAAGGAACTGATCCTGCGCGCGGCCAGTGAAGAATTCGCCGACAAGGGCTTCGCCGCCACCAAGACCAGCGATATCGCGGCCAAGGCCGGCCTGCCCAAGCCGAACGTGTACTACTACTTCAAGTCGAAGGAAAACCTCTACCGCGAGGTGCTCGAAAGCATCATCGCGCCGATCATGCAGGCTTCGACGCCGTTCAGCGCCGATGGCGACCCCAAGGAAGTGCTGAGCGCCTATATCCGCTCGAAGATCCTCATCTCCCGCGACCTGCCCCACGCCTCGAAAGTCTTCGCCAGCGAGATCATGCACGGCGCGCCGCACCTGTCGCCGCGCCAGGTCGAGCAGCTCAACGAGCAGGCCCGGCATAACATCGAGTGCATCCAGCGCTGGATCGACCGCGGACAGATCGCCAACGTCGACCCGCACCACCTGATGTTCAGCATCTGGGCAGCGACGCAGACCTACGCGGATTTCGACTGGCAGATTGCCGTGGTGACGGGGAAGGCCAAGTTGGCCGACAGTGACTACGATGCGGCGGCAGAAACCATCATTCGCCTGGTGCTGAAGGGCTGCGAGCCAGAGGCAGCCTGAACCACGGCGATTGCCCCTTCGCGGGTAAACCCGCTCCCACGGGTTCACCACAACCTTCAACATTGTGGTGAACCTGTGGGAGCGGGTTTACCCGCGAAGGGGCCGGTAGCGTCAATAAAGAATCAGGCAGCCACCCCGGCATCCGCCGTCAGCCCCAGCTCTTCGATCGCACTGATCGCACACTGCTCGTCGATATCCGACGTATCCCCGCTGATCCCTACCGCACCCAGCACCTTGCCGTCCTGATCGCGAATCAGCACACCCCCCGGCACCGGCACCACCGGCCGCTCACCCAAGCCATTCAACGCGGCATAAAACGCCGGCCGCTGCTGCGAATCCAGCGCCAGCAGGCGCGAGCCCTTGCCCAGGGCCACTGCCCCCCAGGCCTTGCCGATGGCCACCTCCGGTCGCAGCAGGCTGGCGCCATCCTCCCGTTGCAGCGCCAGCAGGTGCCCGCCGGCATCCAGCACCGCCACGGTCAGTGGCGCTGCGTTGATCTTGCGGCCTGCGGCCAGCGCGGCGTTTACCACGCCGACGGCGACTTTAAGGGTCAATGCGTTCATGAAAAGGTCCTCTTCTTGTTGTGAGAAGCCCTGAGGGCAGTTGAAAACCGATGAGAGAATAGAACACAACAGAGATATGTTTTGTATACAATAATTTGACTCAATCGTACCGACTGCGACGAAATGCCGCTTTTCACGGGCCCAAGCGCCAATCAAAGCCTGCCGACGAAAATGGATTGACCTTTGGGTCGAAGCGTGAATACACTCTGTCGCAAAGCAAGTTGTATACAATTACAAAATCGATGAGGCACAAACCATGAGCAAAATGAGAGCAATCGATGCAGCCGTTCTGGTCATGCGCCGTGAAGGTGTAGATACCGCGTTCGGCATTCCTGGCGCCGCGATCAACCCGCTTTACTCGGCCCTGAAAAAAGTCGGTGGCATCGATCACGTCCTCGCTCGCCACGTCGAAGGTGCCTCGCACATGGCCGAGGGCTACACCCGCGCCAACCCGGGCAACATCGGCGTATGCATCGGCACCTCCGGCCCTGCCGGCACCGACATGGTCACCGGCCTGTACAGTGCGTCGGCCGACTCCATCCCGATCCTCTGCATCACCGGCCAGGCTCCGCGTGCCCGCCTGCACAAGGAAGACTTCCAGGCCGTCGACATCACCAGCATCGTCAAGCCGGTGACTAAGTGGGCGACCACCGTGCTGGAGCCGGGCCAGGTGCCTTACGCGTTCCAGAAGGCCTTCTATGAAATGCGCACCGGCCGCCCAGGCCCTGTGCTGATCGACCTGCCGTTCGACGTGCAGATGGCCGAGATCGAATTCGACATCGACGCCTACGAGCCACTGGCGATCAACAAGCCGTCCGCCACCCGCGTACAGGCCGAAAAAGCCCTGGCCCTGCTCAATGACGCCGAGCGCCCACTGCTGGTAGCCGGTGGCGGCATCATCAACGCAGACGCCAGCGACAAGCTGGTCGAGTTCGCCGAACTGACCGGCGTACCGGTAGTCCCGACCCTGATGGGCTGGGGCACCATCCCTGACGACCATGCACTGATGGTCGGCATGGTCGGCCTGCAGACCTCGCACCGCTACGGCAACGCGACCATGCTCAAATCCGACCTGGTGTTCGGTATCGGCAACCGCTGGGCCAACCGCCACACCGGCTCCGTCGACGTCTACACCGAAGGCCGCAAGTTCGTGCACGTGGACATCGAGCCGACCCAGATCGGCCGCGTGTTCACCCCGGACCTGGGTATCGTCTCCGATGCCGGCAAGGCGCTGGACGTGTTCCTCGAAGTGGCCCGCGAGTGGAAAGCCGCCGGCAAGCTGAAGTGCCGCAAGGCCTGGCTGGAAGACTGCCAGCAGCGCAAGGCGACCCTGCAGCGCAAGACCAACTTCGACAACGTCCCGGTCAAGCCACAGCGCGTGTACCAGGAAATGAACGAAGTGTTCGGCAAGGACACCACCTACGTCAGCACCATCGGCCTGTCGCAGATCGCCGGCGCGCAGTTCCTGCACGTGTACAAGCCACGCCACTGGATCAACTGCGGCCAGGCCGGCCCGCTGGGCTGGACCATCCCTGCTGCCCTGGGCGTGGTCAAGGCCGACCCGAAACGCAAGGTTGTCGCGCTGTCCGGTGACTACGACTTCCAGTTCATGATCGAAGAGCTGGCAGTGGGTGCGCAGTTCAACCTGCCGTACGTCCACGTGCTGGTGAACAACGCCTACCTCGGCCTGATCCGCCAGGCGCAGCGTGGCTTCGACATGGATTACTGTGTACAACTGGCGTTCGAGAACATCAACTCCACCGACGCCGCCACCTACGGTGTCGACCACGTCGCCGTGGTCGAAGGCCTGGGCTGCAAGGCCATCCGCGTGTTCGAACCGGCCGAGATCGCCCCTGCCCTGCTCAAGGCGCAGAAGATGGCCGAAGAGTTCCGCGTACCGGTCGTGGTCGAAGTGATCCTCGAGCGTGTCACCAACATTTCCATGGGCACCGAGATCAACGCGGTCAACGAGTTCGAAGACCTCGCCCTGGTCGGCAACGACGCGCCAACCGCCATCTCGATGCTCGACTGATTGCCTGACGCCCCCGCGCACCGGCGTGCCGGGGGCCCTCATTGCAAGGAGACAACCATGCCTCGCTTCGCTGCCAACCTGTCCATGCTGTTCACCGAACAGGACTTCCTGGCCCGCTTCAAGGCCGCCGCCGATGCTGGCTTCAGCGGTGTCGAATACCTCTTCCCGTACGATTTCAGCGCCGCCGAGATCAAGCAGCAGCTCGACGCCCACGGCCTGACCCAGGTGCTGTTCAACCTGCCGGCCGGTGACTGGGCCAAGGGTGAGCGCGGCACCACCTGCCACCCGGACCGCGTCGAAGAGTTCCGCGCCGGCGTCGACAAGGCCATCGAGTACGCCAAGGTGCTGGGCAACACCCAGGTCAACGCCCTGGCCGGCATCCGTCCGCAAGGCCTGCAGTGCGCCGACGTACGCAAGACCTTCGTCGACAACCTCAAGTACGCCGCCGACAAGCTCAAGGCCGCCGGGATCCGCCTGGTCATGGAAATGATCAACACCCGCGACATCCCAGGCTTCTACCTGAACACCACCCAGCAGGCCCTGGAAATCCAGGCCGAAGTGGGCAGCGACAACCTGTTCCTGCAGTACGACATCTACCACATGCAGATCATGGAAGGTGACCTGGCCCGCACCCTGGAAGCCAACCTGCCGCTGATCAACCACGTGCAGCTGGCCGACAACCCGGGCCGCCACGAGCCCGGCACCGGCGAGATCAACTACCGCTTCCTGTTCGAGCACCTGGACCGCATCGGTTACCAGGGCTGGGTAGGCGCGGAGTACAAGCCCAAGACCACCACCGAGGCGGGTCTGGGTTGGCTGAAGACGCACAACGCTATCTAAGGACGCACACGATCCCTGTAGGAGCGGCCTTGTGTCGCGATGGGCTGCGCAGCAGCCCCGGCAATCTTTGCTGTGGCCGAAATTCTGGGGGCGCTACGCACCCCTTTCGCGACATAAGGCCGCTCCTACAAGGCCCGCACCGTCTGCTCCATCGAGATTCAACAATTACAACGAGGTAATTTCTCATGGCTAAAATCGGTTTCATCGGCACCGGCATCATGGGCAACCCAATGGCCCAGAACCTGCAAAAAGCAGGTCACAGCATCTTCGTATCGACCCACCACGACGCAGCTCCAGCCAACCTGATCGCCGCCGGCGGCGTGGCGCTGGCCAACCCCAAGGAAGTGGCCCAGGAAGCTGAATTCATCATCGTCATGGTGCCCGACACCCCGCAGGTTGAAAGCGTCCTGTTCGGTGAAAACGGCGTTGCCGAAGGCGTGGGCCCGAACAAGGTCGTGATCGACATGAGCTCGATCTCGCCTACCGCCACCAAAGCCTTCGCCGAGAAGATCAAGGCCACCGGCGCCGCCTACCTGGACGCCCCGGTATCCGGCGGTGAAGTCGGCGCCAAAGCCGCCACCCTGAGCATCATGGTCGGCGGCTGCCCGAAAGCCTTCGAACGCGCCCTGCCGCTGTTCGAAGCCATGGGTAAGAACATCACCCGCGTCGGCGGCAACGGTGACGGCCAGACCGCCAAGGTCGCCAACCAGATCATCGTCGCCCTGAACATCCAGGCCGTTGCCGAAGCGCTGCTGTTCGCTGCCAAGAACGGCGCGGATCCAGCCAAGGTGCGTGAGGCCCTGATGGGCGGCTTCGCCTCCTCGAAGATCCTCGAAGTGCATGCCGAGCGCATGATCAAAGGCACCTTCGACCCAGGCTTCCGCATCAACCTGCACCAGAAGGACCTGAACCTGGCCCTGCAAGGCGCCAAGGAGCTGGGCATCAACCTGCCCAACACGTCCAATGCCCAGCAAGTGTTCAACACCTGCCAGGCCCTGGGCGGCGGCAACTGGGACCACTCGGCGCTGATCAAAGGCCTGGAGCACATGGCCAACTTCTCGATCCGCGACGAGAAATAAGCTTCAAGCTGCAAGCTTCAAGCGGCAAGCAAAAGCAGATCTGCTTTTACTTGCAGCTTGTAGCTTGAAGCTTGCAGCTGTGGGGACCGCCCCTGGTTCGGCCTGCACGGAGGCAGTTCCAGGGGCGTTTTTGATTCTGCAGAACAACAATAATCTGGGAGCCTGCCATGTCGGTCGATCCACAAAACCTCCTGCGCGAACTGTTCGACACAGCCATCGCCGCCGCCCACCCCCGTCAGGTCCTCGAACCCTACCTGCCCGCCGACCGCAGCGGCCGGGTCATCGTCATCGGTGCAGGCAAAGCCGCCGCCGCCATGGCCGAAGTGGTCGAAAAAAGCTGGCAGGGCGAAGTCTCAGGCCTGGTCGTCACCCGCTACGGCCACGGCGCCAACTGCCAGAAGATCGAAGTGGTCGAAGCCGCCCACCCGGTCCCCGACGCCGCCGGCCTGGCCGTGGCCAAGCGCGTGCTCGAGCTGGTCAGCAACCTCACCGAAGACGACCGCGTCATCTTCCTGCTCTCCGGCGGCGGCTCGGCCCTGCTGGCCCTGCCCGCCGAAGGCCTGACCCTGGCCGACAAGCAGCAGATCAACAAGGCGCTGCTGAAATCCGGCGCCACCATCGGCGAGATGAACTGCGTGCGCAAGCACCTCTCGGCGATCAAAGGCGGCCGCCTGGCCAAAGCCTGCTGGCCAGCCACCGTCTACACCTATGCGATTTCCGATGTACCGGGCGACCTGGCCACGGTCATCGCCTCCGGCCCTACCGTGGCCGACCCGAGCACCTCGGCCGATGCCCTGGCGATTATCAAGCGCTACAACATCGAGGCCCCCAAAGCCGTCATCGACTGGCTCAACAACCCGGCCTCCGAAACCGTCAAGGCCGACGACCCGGCGCTGGCGCGCAGCCACTTCCAGCTGATCGCCAAACCCCAGCAGTCGCTCGAGGCCGCCGCCGTGAAGGCCCGCCAGGCCGGCTTCAGCCCGCTGATCCTCGGCGACCTGGAAGGCGAGTCGCGGGAAGTGGCCAAGGTCCACGCCGGCATCGCCCGGCAGGTCGTCCTGCATGGCCAGCCGCTGAAGGCGCCCTGCGTGATCCTCTCCGGCGGCGAGACCACCGTCACCGTGCGCGGCAACGGCCGCGGCGGGCGCAACGCCGAGTTCCTGCTCAGCCTCACCGAAAGCCTCAAGGGCCTGCCGGGCGTGTACGCCCTGGCCGGTGACACCGACGGCATCGACGGCTCGGAAGAGAACGCCGGCGCCTACATGACCCCGGACAGCTACGCCCGCGCCGAGGCCCTGGGCCTGTCGGCCAGCGATGAGCTGGACAACAACAACGGCTACGGCTACTTCGCCGCCCTGGATGCGCTGATCGTCACCGAGCCGACCCGCACCAACGTCAACGACTTCCGCGCCATCCTGATCCTCGAGACTCCGCAATCATGACGCCTGATAAAAAAGTAAAAATCCTCGCCACCCTCGGGCCTGCGATCAAAGGCATCGATGACATCCGCCAGCTGGTCGAAGCCGGGGTGAACATCTTCCGCCTCAACTTCAGCCACGGCGAACACGCCGATCACGCCCTGCGCTACCAGTGGATCCGCGAAGTCGAGCAGCAGCTCAACTACCCGCTGGGCATCCTCATGGACCTGCAGGGCCCGAAACTGCGCGTTGGCCGCTTCGCCGACGGCAAGGTGCAACTGCAGCGTGGCCAGGCCCTGCGCCTGGACCTGGACAAGACCCCGGGCGACAGCCGCCGGGTGAACCTGCCGCACCCGGAGATCATCGCCGCGCTGGAGCCCGGCATGGACCTGCTGCTCGATGACGGCAAGCTGCGCCTGCGGGTGACCGCCAAGCACGCCGACGCCATCGACACCGAAGTGCTGGCCGGCGGCGAGCTGTCCGACCGCAAGGGCGTCAACGTGCCGCAAGCGGTGCTCGACCTGTCCCCGCTCACCGACAAAGACCGCCGCGACCTCACCTTCGGCCTGGAGCTGGGCGTGGATTGGGTGGCCCTGTCGTTCGTGCAGCGCCCGGAAGACATCGTCGAGGCGCGCCAGCTGATCGGCGACCGCGCCTACCTGATGGCCAAGATCGAGAAGCCCTCGGCGGTCGAGCAACTGCAAGCCATCGCCGAGCTGTCCGACGCGATCATGGTCGCCCGTGGCGACCTGGGCGTGGAAGTGCCGGCCGAGAGCGTGCCGCAGATCCAGAAAGCCATCATCGGCACCTGCCGCCAGCTGGGCAAACCGGTGGTGGTGGCCACGCAGATGCTCGAATCCATGCGCTTCTCCCCTGCCCCGACCCGCGCCGAAGTCACCGACGTGGCCAACGCCGTGGCCGAAGGTGCGGACGCGGTGATGCTGTCGGCCGAGACCGCCTCGGGTGACTACCCGCTGGAAGCGGTGCAGATGATGAGCAAGATCATCCGCCAGGTGGAGAACGGCCCGGACTACCAGGCCCAGCTCGACGTTGGCCGGCCCAAGGCCGAGGCCACGGTATCGGATGCCATCAGCTGCGCGATCCGCCGCATCAGCGGCATCCTGCCGGTGGCGGTGCTGGTCAACTACAGCGAGTCGGGGAACTCCACCCTGCGCGCCGCCCGCGAGCGGCCACGGGCGCCGATCCTCAACCTGACGCCGAACCTCAACACCGCACGGCGCCTGAGCGTGGCCTGGGGTGTGCACTCGGTGGTCAACGACCGCCTGCGCCAGGTCGACGAGGTGGTCTCCACCGCGCTGGAGATCGCCCAGGCACAAGGCATGGCCAGCCGCGGCGACACGCTGCTGATCACCGCCGGTGTGCCTTTCGGCAAGCCAGGTTCGACTAATACGCTGCGAATCGAGACGCTGGTGTAACCCCGTGGGAGCGGGCTTGACCCGCGATGGCGCCAGCAGGCATGGCATTGATGCCTGTGCTGACGCCATCGC
>NZ_JBDJLM010000049.1:0-36863 GCF_039673365.1 Pseudomonas sp. TWI923
GGGCCGCAGCGCGGCCCCAGGATTTCAGCGTGAAAGCAGAAATCGCCGGGGGTGCTCTGCAGCCCTTTCGCGGCACAAGGCCGCTCCTACAGCGGACGTGCAAGCCCGTTTAGTCTGTACCCAGGCTCTGCTCCATCACCTGCAGAAACGCCCGCGCCGCCGGGGTCGGGCTGGGCGACCACACGGCATACAAATGCCGTACCGGCGCATCCAGCAACGGCACCACCGCCACCCCGGCAAAACCCCGGGCGATCCGCTCCGGCACCAGCCCCACGGCCATGCCGCGCTGGACGAACTTTTCCACCAGGCGAATATGGCCGATCTCGAACTGCACCCGATGCACCAACCCCGCTGCCTGGAATGCTTCGTCGGTCTGCCGGCGCGCGCCAGTGCCTTCGGGGAAGTCCACCAGCACCTCGGCGGCCAGGTCCGCCAGGGCCAGCTGCGCCCTGCCCGCCAAGGCATGGGTGGGCGGCAGCACCGCCACCAGTTCCTCACGCGCCAGCAGGCGATGCTGCACGCCCTGCAGCACTTCGCCCTGCCACAAACCAACAAACCCCACGTCCAGGCGCCGCTCGCACACGTCGGCCATCAGCAGCTCGCTCTTGGCGGTCAGCCAGCGCACGTCCACGTCCGGGTGGCGGCGATGGAACACCGCCAGCAGGTCGACCAGGTCGAGCGCGGTGAGCGAACTGATTTCACCGATCGACAGGCGCCCGCGCACCTGGCCACAGGCGGCGGCCACGTCATCGGCAATGCGCCTGGCGGCCTCCAGCGCCGGCCGGGCACTGAGCACGAAGGCTTCGCCGGCATGGGTCAGGCGTACCCGCCGCGAGCTGCGCTCGAACAGGCTGACCCCCAGCTGCGCCTCCAGCCGCGCCACCTGGTGGCTGAGCGCCGACTGCACCACATGGCAGCGCTCGGCAGCGCGGGTGAAACTGCCGGTATCGGCCACCGCCAGGGCGTATTCGAGCTGCTTGAGATTCATCGATCTATCTGCTTTTTAGATGGACACGCTGAAAACTATACATTGGCGTCATGCCAGACACTTCCTGATACTTGTCGCCATTCCACCTTGCCTGCCACGAGACAACCATGAACGCCCCCACTCTCAGCCGCGCCCTGATCCTGCTGATGGCCACCGCCACCGGGCTGGCCGTGGCCAGCAACTATTACGCCCAACCGCTGTTGCACAGCATCGCCGAGCAGTTCGGCCTGAGCACCGCCGGTGCCGGCACCATCGTCATCGCCGCCCAGCTCAGCTACGGCGCCGGCCTGTTGTTGCTGGCACCGCTGGGTGACCTGTTCGAACAGCGCCGGCTGATCGTGACCATGGTGCTGATCGCCACCGCCGGCCTGGTCATCAGCGCCTGCGCCCCCAGCCTGCCCTGGCTGATCCTCGGCACCGCGCTGACCGGGCTGTTCTCGGTGGTGGCGCAGATCCTCGTGCCGATGGCCGCCGCCCTCAGCGCCCCGGACCAGCGCGGCCGCGCCGTGGGCACACTGATGAGCGGCCTGCTGCTGGGCATTCTGCTGGCGCGCACCGCCGCCGGCTTCATGGCCGAACTGGGCGGCTGGCGCAGCATCTACGTATTGGCCGCGGTGCTGATGGCGCTCACCGCCCTCGCCCTCTACCGCAGCCTGCCGCAACACCACAGCCATGCCGGGCTCAAGTACCCGGCGCTGATCGGCTCGGTGTTCCGCCTGTTCATCGAAGAGCCGGTACTGCGCCTGCGTTCGCTGCTGGGGCTGTTGGCGTTCAGCCTGTTCGCGCTGTTCTGGACGCCACTGGCGTTCCTGCTGAGCAACCCGCCGTACCACTATTCCGACGCAGTGATCGGCCTGTTCGGCCTGGCCGGTGCAGCCGGGGCGCTGGCAGCCAACTGGGCCGGGCGCCTGGCCGACCGCGGCAAGGGTTCACTGGGCACCACGGTGGGCCTGGTGGCGCTGCTGCTGTCGTGGCTGCCGCTGGCCTTTGCGCAAAGCTCGCTGGCGGCGCTGCTGCTGGGCGTGCTGCTGCTGGACCTGGCAGTGCAGCTGGTGCACGTGAGCAACCAGAATGCGGTGATCGTGCTGCGCCCTGAAGCGCGTACACGGCTCAATGCCGGCTACATCACCTGCTATTTCATCGGCGGCGCGCTGGGCTCGTTGCTGGGGACGCAGTTGTTCCAGCGGCATGGCTGGAACGGGATCGTCGTCGCCGGGGTGGTGATCGGCGCCGTGGGGCTGGCGGTGTGGGGGTTGGCGGAGCGCAAACGGGTGAAGTTGCAGCCGGAGGTGGCCTGACCTTCAAGGCCGCCAATGGCTTTCATCGCCGACTGACACGGGCACCGCAGTGTCTCTTTCGCGGGTAAACCCGCTCCCACAGGGGCACGCGATCCCTGTGGGAGCGGGTTCACCCGCGAACACGGGCATAGCCCGTGCCAGGCAATGAGGTGTCATCTTCGCGGGTAAATCGCAGCGGCGAACCGCCGCCCCCGCAAGGGTCACGACTTGCTGGCGATGAATGCCTCATCCACCCGCGCCAGCTGCGTCTCGCTCAACACCCCCGCCTGGTAGTGCAGCTTGATCCAGGCCAGCAGGTAGTCATACCGCGCCTGGGCCAGGTCGCGGCGGGTGGTGGCCAGTTGTTGCTCGGCATTGAGCACATCCAGGTTGACCCGCTCGCCGCCCTGCACGCTCTTGCGCGTCGACACCACCAACGCCTCGGCCGCCACCAGGGCTCGCTCGTAGGCACGCAGGCGGCTGGCCCCGGACTGGCAGGCGTTGTACTGCCTGCGCAGCTCGATCAAGGCGCTGCGGGTAGTGCCGTCCATGGCGTACTCGGCCTGCTCCAGCTGCCGGCTGGCCTGACGGGTCGAGGCCGAGACAGCGCCACCGGCGAAGATCGGCACGCTGACCTCGATGCCGACGGTGTTGGTGTCGTAGCGCTGGTTGTAGGTGTTGCCGCTGTCCGATTCCTGGCGCCGCGAGGTGGCGAACGCGGTGACCCTGGGCAGGTGCCCGGCGCGGTTGCGTTCCACTTCCTGCCGCGCCACTTCCACAGCCTGACGCGACGACGCCAG
Source organism: Pseudomonas sp. TWI923 (assembly GCF_039673365.1). Classification (NCBI taxonomy): domain Bacteria; kingdom Pseudomonadati; phylum Pseudomonadota; class Gammaproteobacteria; order Pseudomonadales; family Pseudomonadaceae; genus Pseudomonas; species Pseudomonas sp. TWI923. Next base: position 3,066 of record NZ_JBDJLM010000049.1, read on the forward strand.
CTGTGGATTGTTGGCCACGGCCCGTTCCTGCCAGGCGTCGTAGCCGCTCGGCTCGACCGGCGGCAGGGCGAAGCCGGCCGAAAGCGGCGCCAGCTCCTCGATCCGCACCGCAGGCTCGCCGATCAACGCGCCCAGCTCGCGCAGCGCGGCATCCTGCTCGTTGCGCGCCTGGATCTCCTCGGCATCGGCCAACTCGAACCGGGCCTGGGCTTCGAGGATGTCGGTGCGGGTGCCTTCGCCGGCCTCGAACAGCCGTTGGTTCTGCTGGAACTGCTGGCGGTAGGCCTGTTTGCTGGCCACGCTGATGGCGATCTGATCCTGGGCGAACAGCGCCTGGGTGTAGCTGGTCATGACCCGCACCAACAGTTGCTGGCTCTGGTCGCGGAAGTTTTCGTCGGCGTACAGCGCCTGGGCCACGCCCTTGCGGTAGCTCGAATAGGCTTGGTAATCGAACAAGGGCTGCTGCAGGGTGAAGCTCGACCCCATGCTGTTGTAGGTGCGGTCCTCGGTCTGGCGCCGCGAATCCCCCAGGTAGGACACCTCGGAATCGTTGCGGCCGCGGTTGTAGTTGTACGACAGGCTCGGCAGCAGCCCGGCACGGCCAATGTCACGGTAGGCCTGGCCGGCCTCGTGTTCCTTGAAGGCGGCCAGGTAGGTCGGGTCGCGGCGCAGCGCCTGCTCGTAAACCTGGAACGGCCCCATGGCCGCCTGCGCGGCCGTCGGCAGCCAGGCGCAGGCCGCCAGCAGCCCGATCAATTGCAGCTTGTTCACACGCAGTCCTTATTGTTCGGTCAAGGCGCTGCCTGCACGGTCGAGCAGGGGCTTGAACAGGTAGTTGAGCAGCGAGCGTTCGCCGGTACGTACGAACAATTCGGCGGGCATGCCCGGGCGGATCGACAGCCCTTGCAGGCGTGCCAGCGCGGCGTCGCTGACGCTGCTACGCAGTACGTAATACGGCTGGCCGGTGCGTTCGTCGATCAGCTGGTCGGCCGACACCAGCGCCACTTCGCCGGTCACCCTGGGTGTGCGGTTCTGGTTGAACGCGGTGAACAGGATGTCCACCGGCAGCTGTGGCGCCACCTTGTCCACCAAGTTGACCGGCAGGCGCCCTTCCACCTCCAGCGCGGTGCCCTGGGGGACGATTTCCAGCAGGGTGTCACCGGCACGCACCACCGCGCCCTCGGTGTGCACGCCCAGGTTCACCGCGATGCCGTCGGCCGGGGCGAGGATCTCGCTGTGCTGCAGGTCGAAACGCGCGGAATTGAGCTGCTGCTCGAGCGTCGCCGCTTTCACCTGGGCCTCGGCCAGCTGGCTGCGCACTTCTTTCTGGTATTCCTCGCGGCGCTGCTGCAGGTTGAGCCGCGCCTCGACGATCACCTGTTCAAGCCGTGCGCTTTCGCCAGCGTTCTGCGCCAGGTCGCGCTGCACCTGCGACAGCTGGCGCTGGTACTCCAGCACCCGGTTGCGCGGGATGTAACCCTCGCCGGCCAGCGGGCGCAGGCTGTCCAGCTGCTCGCGCAACGAATCGGCCTGGGCCTGCAGGTCGCCGCGGGCACGGCGCATGCCGGCCAGCTGGGCCTGGGAGCCATCGATGCTGGCGGCCAGGGCTCCCTGCTCGCGGGCCAGGGCCTGGCGCCGGCTGTCGAACAACTGGCGCTGGCCTTCGAGGATCAGTTCCAGCCTGGGGTCGGCATCGGCGCTGAGCTCGGCGGGAAACTGCAACTGGCCAAGGTTGTCGCGCTCGCTCTGCCAGCGCGCCAGGCTGGCGCGGCTCATGCGGTACTGGGCCTGCAGCGCGTCGACATCGGCCTGCACCTGGGTGCGATCAAGGCGAAACAGCGGCTCGCCCTGGCGCACCTGCTGGCCTTCGCTGACCAGGATCCGGCTGACCACGCCGGCAGCCATCGACTGCACCGCCTTGCGCTTGCCCGACACCACCACCGTGCCTTGCACCGGCACGCCCTGATCGAGCGGCGCCAGGCTGGCCCAGGCCATGAACCCGCCAAAGCCGACCAGGGTCAGCAGCCAACCCAGGCGTACATGGAAACGCGCATCGCGCTCATGCCGGCTCATGCGCCACCTCCGGCCTGCAATGGGCGTTGCGCCTGGCCCTGGCCAAGGGCGTGGAGAATGTCGCGGGCCGGGCCGAAGCCCTGCATGCGCCCTTCGTTGAGCACCAGCAGTTTGTCGGCCTGGGCCAGTGCCGCGCTGCGGTGCGTCACCAGCACCACGGTGCGGCCCTGGGCCTTGAGCTGCATCAGGGCGCTGGCCAGGGCGGCTTCGCCGGGGCTGTCGAGGTTGGAGTTGGGCTCGTCGAGCACGATCAGGCAGGGGTTGCCGTACAGCGCGCGGGCCAGGGCAATGCGCTGCTTCTGCCCGCCGGACAGGTCGGCGCCCGCCTCGCCCAGGCGGGTGTCGTAGCCCTGGGGCAGGCGCAGGATCAGCTCATGCACCCCGGCCAGGCGCGCGGCTTCGACCACTTTCTGGCCATCCAGCTCGCCGAAGCGGGCGATATTCTCGGCAATGCTGCCGCGCAGCAGCTCGATGTTCTGCGGCAGGTAGCCAATGTGCGGGCCAAGGGCTTCACGGTCCCATTGCTTGAGCTCGGCGCCATCCAGGCGCACATGCCCGGCCAGGCTCGGCCACACGCCGACCAGCACCTTGGCCAGGGTCGACTTGCCCGAGCCCGAGGCCCCCAGCACGCCCAGCAGTTCACCCGGCGCCAGGCTGAAGCTCACCTGCTGCAGGGTGGCCAGGTTGCGCCCGGGCGGGCCGGCGCTGAGCTGCTCCACCGCCAGGGCACCGCTGGGTGCCGGCAACGGCATGGGCGCCGGCGGCTCGGGGTGATCGTGCAGCAAGCTGCCCAGGCGCTGGTAGGCCAGCTGGGCGCCGCTCCACTGCTTCCACACCGCGATCAGCTGGTCTATCGGGCTGAGCACCCGGCCCATGAGGATGGAGCCGGCGATCATCATGCCGGGTGTCATCTGGCCCTCGATCACCAGCAGTGCGCCCAGGCCCAGTACCAGCGATTGCAGGCACAGGCGCAGGCCCTTGCTGCTGGCGGTGATCACCGCCGAGGTGTCGCTGGCGCGGTTCTGCAGGTCGAGGAAGCGCCCGTGCAGGGCGAACCAGCGCTGGCGCAGGGCGCCGAGCATGCCCATGGCCTGGATGCTTTCGGCGCTCTGCAGCTGGCTTGCGGCGAGCATGGTCGATTGCTGCTGGACGTTGCTGGCCTCAGCCAGAGTGGCATGGGTCAGGCGCTCGTTGAGCACGGCCAGGCCGACCAACAGCAGTGCGCCGACCGTGGCCATCACCCCGAGCCAAACATTGAACAGGTAGATCACCGCCAGGTAGAGGGGGAACCAGGGGGCATCGAAGAAGGCGAACAACGCCGGCCCGGTGACGAACTGGCGCAGTTGGGTGAGGTCGTTCAACGCCTGCCCGGCGGCGCCGTCACGCTGGCGCAAGTTACGCTCGAAGGCCGCGCGATACACACTCAGGTTGAAACTTTTCTCCAACTGGTTACCCACGCGGATAACAATGAAACTGCGCACCGCCTCGAGTGCGCCGATATATACGAAGAAGCCGACCACCATCAAGGTCAGCATCCACAACGTTGTGGTGTTCTGCGAACTCAGTACACGGTCGTACACTTGCAACATATAAATGGAAGGTACCAGTATCAATACATTGATCAGTGCGGTAAAACAGCCAACGCTGATCAAAGTCGACTTGTAGTTGCCGAGCGCCGCCCACAAGGGTGCCCCGGGCTTTTGGCTCGGTTGTTTCATGTTTCGCCCTTATTGGCCCGGCACTGCAAAGTGCCGGGCGGGGGTTATGGGTGCTGGCGTTCGAGTATCAGCGGCGTGCCGTCTGGAGCCGTCCAGCCATAGCGCAGGGCGCCTTCGCGGCTGAAGTGCACCACGCTGCTGCCGTCCCCGCCCACCAGAGCCAGGGTATCCGGGGTTACCAGCCAACTGCCGGGGCGCAGGCCGATCAGCTGCGCGACACAATCCAGATCGCCGCCCAGCACGCCTTCGTTGGCGTCAAGGCGCAACTCACAGGCCTGCGCTTGCTGGCTTTCAGGGTAAAGCTGCCAACGCCCGGCCAGTTGCGCGGGGTTGGGGAGTAACAGGCTGCTGGCCATACTGACCTCGGTCATCACCGTCAGGAGGATCGCCCACACGGCGATCATTGGTTTGCAAAAAGGCATGCGTCAACCTCAGCTCAAAAGGGGCGGCGCACACACGCCGCCCCCTCGTGCATCAGACCACGATGTCAGTGACAGCGGCCTGGCCAACGGTGGTCACCAGGAAATCGCCGAGGCTGTTTCCGGTGAAATCGATGGTCAGGCTGCCCAGGTTGGTGGCCTGGTCGTAGCTGAGGATCGCCTCGCCGGCATGGCCGGTGAAGGCGTTGACGAACTGCAGCGGCAGCTTGTCCACGGCGAAGGCGGCCATGCCCGACAGGTCAATCTTGTCCTGCCCGCTGGTGAAGTCCATGATCCGGTCCGGTGCCGCCTTGGTCGAATCACTGACCGCGCCGAACACGAAGGTGTCCGCGCCGGCGCCGCCCCACAGGGTATCGGCACCGCCACCGCCGTAGATGATGTCGTTGCCGGCCCCGCCCTTGAGCAGGTTGGCCACGGCATTGCCGATCAGCAGGTCGTTGCCCGAACCGCCGAAGGCATTTTCCACGGTGACGCCCTTGGCGATGGACACGTTGCCGACCATGCCGCCCACGTCCGAGAACGATGCCTCGTTGAGGTTGATCTTCTGGTTCTGGGTGAAACCGGAGAAGTCCAGGGTGTCGTTGCCGCCGCCGTCCCACACCGCGAACACCACCTTCGACGACGCCGAGGTGGCCGAGTAGAAGTCGCGATCGGCGGTGGAGTTGAAGCCATACACCGTGTCGCCCGAGCGGGTCGCGTAGTTGGCGCCGTAGAGTTTCTGGATCGCCGCGATATCGTCCAGCAGTGGCGCCGAGGCGTAGTACTGCCCGCCGCCCTTGACGAAGTTCTGCGAGGTGTTGCTCTCGCTCCAGTAGCTCATGACGCTGTAGCCGCGGGTGTCCTGGGCGTAGGTGGCGTCGCGGTAGGTCGGGTTGCCATTGCCGGCGTTGTAGTCGCCGGGGTGGGACAGCCCGAGCACGTGGCCGATTTCGTGGGTAAGGGTCTGGCGCCCGTAGTTGCCGGTGCCCGGGGTGGTGTTGACCTGGTAGCCGCTGTTGATCAGGTACCAGGATTCACCCTTGTGCGAGCCCGGCTGGTCGAACGGCAGGTAGGCGAAGGCCGCGCCGCCGTCGTTGGCGCTGTAGTTGCCGAAGGTCATGTGACCGTCGCCGCCCGACGCCGCCTCGGTGAAGGTCACCTTGGCCACGTCTGCCCAGGACTGCATGGCGAGCTTGGCCTGGTCCTTCTGCAGGCTGCTGAACTGGCTGAAGCTGCCCAGTTCGCGGCTGTAGAAGTCCGACGGTGCGCGGTTGAGGAAGGTGTAGGTGAGGCTGATGGTGCCGTCCTTGTTCAGGTCTTTCCAGGCCGCGCCATCGCGCAGGATGAAATCGGCCGCCTGGTCGACGGTGTAGGACGCTTTGCCGTTGATGTTGGCGCCGCCGCGATCGTACTGATGGGCGAAACGGTCGATCAAACCGGCGGAGGCACTCGGCCCTTGCGGTTGTAACGCAGAAGTGGCCGAAACACTGGCATTAACTTGGACTTTCGACATGCAGGTTACTTCCTTGTTTACGAACAAGCAGTTGATGTCAGACAGGAGTCTCCCACTTGGCGAGTTCATCCTGTCACTCGCCCTTATGAGGCGCAAAAAAACTGACACAAAGTGAAACTTTCTGTCCAGCGTTTTCTGACAGAACTTTTTCGTTTGTGAACACCGACACTGCCATGCCCTTATTTGCGCAAACTGTTATTACCCCGGCAAACCTGGATAAAACCATGAGCCCAATTAATGACTCAGTGGTTTTTATTCATCCGCTCGAAGTTTACTTATGAAAACGCGACCACTTGATGTTCATTCGAAGCATCATTTCGTTTAGGCGCTTTACTGCGCGACAACCGGCCGCACGACCCTCCGTCGCCTGGCCGTTGACTTGCCCGCGCCCACGGCGCTCATTAGGCGTTGGTCAAATGCCCTTTCCCGACAGGACGACACGATGACAAGACTCACGGTGCAATCCGGCGATTTCTTGCAAGGTGAAGGCGAGTATCGCAATGGAGCGCTCACACTCAAGACCCCGCGCAGCCCCTCGCCTGGCGAGCGCATTTCCCTCACACGCATCCAGGAACTGAAACTGGCCAACCTGGAATCGACCCGCAGCCTCGGCGGCGCCCTGGGTTGGGGCATGGCCGGAGCACTGGTGGCCGGGCCGGTCGGCCTACTTGCCGGCCTGCTGCTGGGTGGCAAGGAAGACGAAGTGACCTTCATCGCCACCTTCAAGGATGGGCGCAAGCTGCTGGCCATCACCGATGGCAAGACCTGGTCGAAGATCGACGACAACTGGCGCCGGCATCAACGGCCAGTCGCCGCCTGAATTCACCCGCAGCCCATACGTTTTCTCCCTGAGTGCCTGCGTTTGCAGGCACTTGCCCGTGCGCGCCTGTTAACATGGCGCCCTTTTGCATCCGCCTGACCGGCGCAACGCCGGCGGGCTGCCCCTGCCTGACACCTGCCCTGCCGACCGCCGCCGACCGATAACGGCGGCGTCGGTATTTTCAAGGAGCCCCGCATGACCCCGCTTCGCCCCCGCCTGCCCCTTGGCCTGCTCGGCCTTGGCCTTGCCCTGCACGGCGCCCATGCCCTGGCAGCAGACAGCGTGACCCTGGCACCGGTAAAGGTCACCGAGGTGTACGGCAGTGATGGCTACCAGGCCCGCGAGGCGCAGGTCGGCGGGCTGCACAATGCGCCACTGCTCGATACCCCGGCGGCGGTCAGCGTGTTCAGCCGCCAGCTGCTCGACGATCGCCAGGTGCGCAAATTGAGCGAAGTGCTGCAGAGCGACGCCTCGGTGGGTGAAAGCTATGCGCCGGTCGGTTACTACGAGAACTTCAACGTGCGCGGTTTCGAGCTCAATGCCGCCAGCAGTTACCGGATCAACGGCCAGACCATCGCCGGTGAGCAGAACGTGGCACTGGAGAACAAGCAGCAGGTCGAGTTGCTCAAGGGACTTTCGGGGCTGCAAAGCGGCGTGTCGGAGCCTGGCGGGCTGGTCAACTACGTGACCAAGCGCACGGAAGACGTGCGCACCCTCAGCGTTTCCAGCAACGAACAGGGCGAACGCTACCTGGCCACCGACCTGGGGGGCTGGTTCGGCGCCGAGCGCCAGTTCGGCCTGCGCGTCAACCTGGCCCATGAAGACATCCGCAGCTATGTCGACCATGCCGACGGCAAACGCGACTTCGCCTCGCTGGCCGCCGACTGGCAGATCAACCCCGATGCCGTACTGGAGCTGGACGCTGAATACCAGCACCGCGAGCAGTACTCGGTGCCGGGCTACCAACTGCTGGGCGGCAGCCAACTGCCGCACGATGTCGACCCCAAGGACCACCTGGCCTGGCAGCAGTGGGCCAAGCCGGTGCAGAACGACTCGCTGAACCTGGGTGGGCGCTTCAAGTACCGCTTCAACGATGACTGGAACGGCACCTTGAGCGCGTCGCGCAGCAAGGTGGTGATCGATGACTACAGCGCGTTTGCCTGGGGCTCCAGTGAAGGCGCGTTCTTTGCCAGCAACGGCGACTACGACATCTATGACTTCCGCAGCCCGGACGACACCCGGCGCACCGACGAGGCCCAGGCCATGCTCGATGGCCGCTTCGACGCGTTCGGCGTGGGCCACGAACTGACGGTTGGTGCCAGCGCCCAGCGGCGCACCCTCGACCAGCGCCCGTACTACAACGAGTGGCTGGGCACGGGCAACATCTACACCGGTGCACCGGCGCTTGCGCCGTCCGACAAGCCCATCGGCGACAGCGAACGCCGCCTGGACAGCCGCCAGTACGGCCTGTTCGTCAGCGACCGCATCACCTTCGACGAACACTGGCAGACCGTGATCGGCGCTCGCGAAGTGCGCCTGGACGAGAAGACCTGGGATGAAAACGGCATCGCCGGCCGGCATACCCGGCAGTACCAGTTGCTGCCCAATGCCGCGCTGATCTACAAGCCGCAGGCGGATACCACGCTGTACGCCAGCTACTCCAAAGGCCTTTCCAGTGGCGGCACGGCGCCCTGGTTCGCGTCCAATCGTTACGAGATCCTTGCCCCCACCCTGTCGCGTCAGTTGGAGGTGGGCATCAAGCGCGACTGGCAAGGTATGAGCTTCAGTGCCGCGCTCTTCCAGATCCGACAGGCCTACCAGTACGCTCGCCCCGACGAAAACCCCGAACCTACTTATGTGCAGCAGGGCCAGCAGAAGAACACCGGCCTGGAACTGGGCGCCAGCGGCTGGGTGACCTCGAAACTGCAGCTTCAGGCCAGTGCCGCGGCGATACGCGCCCGGGTGCAGGACAGCGGCACCGACGCCTACGAAGGGCACCAGGCGATCAACGTGCCACGCCTGCGCGCCGCGCTGCACGCCGACTACACCCTGCCCGTGCCGGGCCTGGCGCTGCTCGGCGGCGCGCGCTACAGCGCCAGCAAATACGCCAGCCAAGCCGGCAACGTCGAAGTCGGCGGCTACACCGTGTTCGACCTCGGCAGCCGTTACAGCACCCGCATCGGCGGCTACGACACGGTGCTGCGCCTGACCGTGGACAACGTGTTCGACAAGCGCTACTGGCGCGACGTGGGCGACTACCTGGGGGACAACTACCTGTTCCAGGGCGCACCGCGTACTGCGCGACTGTCGGCGTCGGTGAGTTTTTGAGAGTCCCGCGCCTGACACTACCGGACGAAGCCACCTGTACCCGTGCCGGCTGGCCCTTATAATCGCCAGCCACCTTGCGCAGCACCCCGGATGACAACCCGAACCATGCAAACAACAGCTCTGACGCTACGAAACGACATTCAAGGCCTGCGCGCGCTGGCAGTGCTGGCCGTCATTGTCTTTCACATGAACAGCAACTGGCTCCCAGGCGGATTCCTCGGGGTCGATATCTTCTTCGTCATCTCCGGCTTCATCATCACTCGGCTGCTGCACACCCAGCACACCGCGCAGACCTTCAGCTACCGGCAGTTCTACCTGTCGCGAGCAAAACGGATCATCCCGGCCTACCTGGCCCTGATCGTCATCTGCTCGCTGGTCTTTGCCCTGCTGCTGATCAAAGGTGACTTCCGCGACTTTTTCCGTAGCGCCAAAGCTGCCCTGATCTTCAACAGCAACAACTATTTCGCCCATTACTACGACTACTTCGGGCCCAAGGCCTTCGAACTGCCGTTGCTGCACACCTGGTCGCTGGCGATCGAGATGCAGTACTACCTGCTGATGCCCGTGCTGTTCTTGATGCTCCCCGCCAAATGGCGCACGCCGGTGCTCGTGGCACTGTTCGCCGTGCTTACGGGCTACGCGACCTATCGAGGCACACAAGCAGACGCCAGCGGGCTCTATTACTCGCTGGCTGCGCGCATCCCGGAATTCCTGATCGGCAGTGTCACCGCGCTGATCCGCCCACCGGCCAGCGCTACCCAGCAACGCCTGGCTTATGCAGTAGGTGGCAGCCTGATGGTGGCCAGCTTCGCGCTGATCACCGAAAGCGCCTTCAAGCCCGGGCTACTGACGCTGCCCCCTTGCATAGGTGTGGCACTGGTGATCTGGGGCGCCATCAACCGACGCAGCAACCCGTTGTGCAACCCCATTGCCGTGCAGACGGGCAACCTGTCTTACTCGCTGTACCTCTGGCACTGGCCGATTCTGGCCGGACTGCGCTACATCCACGGCAGTTACGAGCTCCCCGCAAGCCTGTTGAGTATCGCCGCGCTGCTCACCCTGATCTGTGGCTGGCTGTCGTATACCTTCATTGAAAACAGGGTGCGATTCAGCAAAGCCCGGTCGATTTCACTGGGTGCGACCGTCGTGATACTGGTCATCGCCCTCGGCACCCTCCAAGCGACGCGCACGCTGAACAAGACAGTGGTCCCTCGTCCCCCCGTTGAATTCACCCGTTATGCCGACCCTGCACTCATCTGCCACGGGCAGATCATCGGAGACTGCATACGCGGAGCACAGGACGCCCCCCAGGAAATTCTGGTGATTGGCGATAGCCACGCTGCGCAACTCAATCTGTTTGCCGATGTGGTCGGGCGCTATATCAACGCACGCATGCGAGTCATCAGCGCCAGCAGTTGCATCCCCCTGCACGGCTTCGATATTCGCTCGGTACCGCAGAACGCAATGGCACCTTGTGAAGCGCAAATCCAACAGGTGGACAAGTACTTGGCCTCGGCGAAAACAGTATTCATCGCCGGGCGCTGGGACCTGCACCTGCAAGACCCTGCCTCCGCGAACTCGATCGATCACCTGTTCGAGCAAAGCGCGCGCAGGAACCAGCAGGTATTCGTCCTGCTGCAGATCCCCAGCCTCACTGCCGATTTGCAGCGGGCCACAAGGCTCAAGGCGCTCGGCCTACACCCCACGGTCATGGTCGACGACAAGTGGCGCCTGGCCAACGGCAGGATCATCGAAATGGCCAGCAAGTACGCCAATGTCCGGGTACTGGACTTCACCGGCATCGAGCTCTGGCGCGACGCCCCCTTCGACGGGACAACTCCACTGTACTCCGATGGTGACCACCTGAATGAAATCGGAGCGACGCGCTACGGTGAAGCCGTGAAGGAGCAGCTATGGGCGGCCTTGGAATGGGCCTCCAAGCCCCTTGAGGCACCTGCCGCAATCGCCTCGCAACCGCCTGCCGCTGGGCAGTAGGGCCCAAGGCATGGGCGGTGAGGCCTCTGAAGGCTCACCGCCCATTGATACCCCGGCCAGAGGGTACAGACAGAAACAAAAAGCCCCCGAACCTTTCGATTCGGGGGCTTCTCGTAGAATGTGGCGGTGAAGAAGGGATTTGAACCCTTGATACGATTTCTCGTATACACACTTTCCAGGCGTGCTCCTTCGACCACTCGGACACTTCACCGTTTCTCTTCAAGCTGTTTAGCCTGTCGAGGCGCGCTAATTTAGTAGAAGAGTCTTTCTTTGGCAAGCATTTTTTTCAGAATTTTCATGCGCTTAAGCCAATCAGCCGAATTCTCTCGGTTATCAAGGCAAAGCTGCCATTGTGGCCTGCGCTTTTACCTGCCGCAGATGCGCCGGCCCGATGGCGCGAGGGGTAGCGGCCTGGCGCTGACCAACCGGTCAGCCTTGGTGCTTTACCTGGCAGGCGACGCTGGGTAACGTCGTCGCCACGCCCCCCTAAGGACTCTGCCATGAGCGAGCTGATTACCTACCACGCCGAAGACGGCATCGCCACCCTGACCCTGAACAACGGCAAGGTCAACGCGATCTCGCCGGAGGTCATCAAGGCGTTCAACGCCGCGCTCGACCGCGCCGTCGAGGAACGTGCAATCGTGATCATCACCGGCCAGCCGGGCATTCTCTCCGGCGGTTACGACCTCAAGGTGATGACCGCCGGCCCTAAAGAAGCCGTCGGGCTGGTCACCGCTGGCTCCACCCTGGCCCGCCGCCTGCTCTCGCACCCCTTCCCGGTGATCGTCGCCTGCCCTGGCAACGCGGTGGCCAAGGGCGCCTTCCTGCTGCTGTCGGGCGACTACCGCATCGGTGTCGAAGGCCCCTACAAGATCTGCCTGAACGAAGTGCAGATCGGCATGACCATGCACCATGCCGGTATCGAACTGGCCCGTGACCGCCTGAGCCGGGCTGCCTTCCAGCGTTCGGTGAACAATGCCGAGGTGTTCGACCCGCAGGGCGCGGTGGACGCAGGCTTCCTCGACAAGGTGGTGCCGGCCGAACAGCTGCTGGAAACCGCCACCGCGGTCGCCCGCGAAATGAAGAAGCTGAACATGCTGGCGCACAAGAACACCAAGCTGAAGGTGCGCAAAGGTCTGCTGGAACTGCTGGACGAGGCCATCCTGGCGGACCAGAACCACCTGGGCTGATTGGCTGCCCAGAACACCTGTGGGATCGGCCTGGTCGGGCCGTTCCTACAGACAGGACATCAAGCCTCCCACAGCATTTGCCGCCAACAGTGCACGTCCGTACACTGCGCCGCGATCGTTCTGTGTGAGTCGTACCATGCTTTATCTGCTTCGCATGCTCCTGCTGGGGCTGCATTTCCTGCTCGTGGGAGTGCTTGGCCTGGTCATCGGCCTGCTGCGCCCGTTCAACCCCGACAACAGCCGCCTGTTCGCCCGCCTCTACAGCGTGCCCGCCGCCTGGTTCATGGGCATCAAGGTCAAGGCCGAGGTCGGCCCGCTGTGGGACCAGCCCCCGGGCTGCGTGATCATTGCCAACCATCAGTCCAACTACGACCTGTTCATCATTGGCCAGGTGGTACCGCGGCGCACCGTGGCCATCGGCAAGAAAAGCCTGGGCTGGGTGCCGCTGTTCGGCCAGCTGTTCTGGTTGGGCGGCAACGTGCTGATAGACCGTAAAAATGTCTTCCAGGCACGCCAGGCCCTGCAGGCGACTACCCGCACCTTGCAGCACGAGACTTCGATCTGGGTCTTCCCCGAGGGCACCCGCAACCCGGGCGAACAGCTGTTGCCGTTCAAGAAAGGCGCGTTCCACATGGCGCTCGAAGCCGGTGTGCCGATCGTGCCGGTGTGCGTCAGCCGTTACACGCGGCGCATGGGCCTGAACAGCTGGCGCCGGCGCACGGTGATCATTCGCTCGCTGGCGCCGATCGCCACCGCTGGCCTGACCCAGCAGGACCTGCCCGCCTTGATCGAGCAGTGCCAGGCGCAGATGCAGCATTGCATCGACCATATGGAAAACGAGCTGCCCGGCAACTGAGCCTGACTCTAGGGCCCATCGCCGGCAAGCCGGCTCCCACCTCGACCGCGTGCGCCACTCTGTGGACGCCGCGGTTTGCCGGCCTAGGGCCTGCGCAAATCTTCATGTCTACGGGTTGCTCCAAGCGCCCACACAGCCCAAGCTGTCCGTCGTGTTCAACCGAATAAGCGGACAACCATGGGTCGAGTCGTCGCGTCTGCGGTGTACAGCGCCGGCAGGAAAGTCACCAACATCAACCTCGATGAAGGCGCCGAGTGGGCACGCAAGCCCGGGCATTTCGTCTGGATCGGCCTTGAAGAGCCCAATGCCGAGGAGTTGGCCAACCTGCAGCGTCAGTTCGGCCTGCATGAGCTGGCGATCGAAGACGCCCTGGAAAAACACAGCCGGCCGAAACTCGAAACCTTCGGCGACGCACTGTTCATCGTCACCTACTCCCCGGTGCGCCACGAGGGCCGGCTGGAATTCATCGAGACCCACATCTTTGCCGGCAATGGCTACATCATCACCTGCCGCAACGGCCATTCGAAATCCTATGCCCTGGTGCGCCAGCGTTGCGAGGCGCGCCCGCTGCTGCTCGAACACGGTGAGGATTTCGTGCTGTACGCCTTGCTCGACTTCGTCACCGAGAACTACCAGCCGGTCAGCGAAGCCATCCACGGCGAAATCGAAGAGCTGGAGCAGAGCGTGCTGAGCAACTCGCTCAAGGAAGAGGATATCCAGCGCCTGCACAGCCTGCGCCGCGACATCCTGCGCCTGCGCCGCTACGTGGCGCCGATGGTCGAGGTGAGCGAGGAGCTGCAGCGCCTGAACTTCCCGTTCATCGACAAGAACATGCGCCCGTACTTTCGCGACGTGCAGATCCACGTCACGCGGCAGATGGAGGATTTGGCGGGCATCCGCGACATCGCCAGCCAGACCATCGAGATCGGCATGCTGCTGGAGTCATCGCGCCAGAGCATCACCCAGCGCAAGTTCGCGGCCTGGGCGGCAATCCTGGCGTTCCCCACGGCGATTGCCGGGATCTACGGGATGAACTTCCAGAACATGCCGGAGCTGGGCTGGCATTACGGCTATTTTGCCGTGCTGAGCGTGATCGGGCTGGGGTGTGCGGGGTTGTTCTACAGCTTCAAGCGTTCGGGCTGGCTGTAGAACACATCGCGGGGCAAGCCCGCTCCCACAGGGATGTGTGGGAGCGGCGGTGCGCCGCTGCGACTTGCCCCGCGATTGATCACGCCGCGTCAGGCTTCGACTTGGCCGGCTGCTGGATGAAGCGCAGCATCCACTCGCCCACCAGGTCACCCTGGTGCTCGCTGGCCAGGCTGGCCACGGCTTTCTGATAGACCTCATCACCCAGGTAATCCTGGCGCGCATCGAGCAATGCGCGGGAATAGTCGTGGACGAACTCCGGATGGCCCTGGAAGCACAGCACCTGGTCGCGAATGTGATAGGCGGCGTTCGGGCAGAAATCGCTGGAGGCGATCACCGTTGCATCCTTGGGCAGCTGGGTGACCTGGTCCTGGTGGCTGATCAGCAGGGTCAGCTCGGACACTTGCGGGTCCATCCACGGGGCATGGGCCGCCAGGCTGTAGCGATGAATACCCACACCCCAGCCCTTGTCGGCGCGCTCGGCCTTGCCACCGAGGGTCAAGGCCAGCAGTTGATGGCCGAAGCACACGCCAAGCAGCTTCTCGCCACGCTCATACAGCTTGAGCAGGTAGGCCTTGAGGGTCTGGATCCAGGGGTCGTCGCCGAACGAGTCGGCCTTGCTGCCTGTGACCAGGTAAGCATCGAAGGCTACGCCGTCCGGGGGGTAGTCGCCGTTCATGACGTTGAACACGTCAAACTCGGCAGCGATCGGCTGACGCGAAAACAGCTGCTCGAACATCCTTCCGTAGCCCTGGTACTGCGTGAGCAGCTCCGGTCGCAAGACATCGGTTTCAAGGATGCAGATGCGTAACGACATAGCGGTAGTCCTGAACGACATGTGGGTGGGATTTGCTGTAAAGACTGACGCGAAATATCAGCACAAGCAAGTAGGATGTCCGGACGAACGGTAGGCCCTGTAACCCTCGGTAACCCCCTGCGCGCACTCGTCTAGCCAGAGCGTGCCAGCGAGGTGGCCAGTGGCCTTAAAACCCTCGGATATCAATGCAAAACTCAATAGAACAAAGGGTTCTGAAACATCCCTGACGCGCGCCCTACTGTTGGTTGTATATCGACAAAACACGAGGCAAGCAGAGACGGCGTCTTACCACGCCACTGCGATCGACCCGACGCGTGACAGGGAAGCCAAGGGTTATTCAGGAATAACAACAAGAAGGCGGTCCGCCATGTTCAGACAATCGAAAGTACGCCAAGCCGGGCTCATACTGTTCGCCACCACACTGCTACTGATTCTGCCGAACCTCACCCGGCTGTTTGGCTGACGGCGGCTGTGGCCTTTGCAGGTTATGCACGGGTAATCTGCCAACCTTGATGGTTGGAGACCCCCATGCGCCTGTACCTCGCCCTGCTCTGCCTGTTGCTCACACCGCCGCTTTCGGCGGCGCAGTTGAACCTGGAGCTGGGCGAAAAGCACCGGCAATGGCAGAGCGAGCAACTGCTCCACCACCCACAAGCCCGCGACATCACCATCGAACAGGATGTGGCCTACAAACGCACGGTGCATTACCGCGCAGTGCCGCTGGCGGCGCTGCTCGAAGGGGTGAGCGCAGCCGATCACCTGCAAGCCGTGGCCCTGGATGGTTTCGCCGCCGAAATGCCGGCGGCTGCGCTGCTGCAAAGCGGCCCGGCCCAGGCCTGGCTGGCCATCGAAGATCCCGCCCATGGTTGGCCGCCGCTCGCCGCCGGCAAGCCGAGCGCCGGACCGTTCTACCTGGTTTGGACCAACCCCCGGGCCAGCGGTATCCGCCCCGAACAATGGCCGTTCCAGATCGCCACGATCCGCCGCCTGGCTGCGGTGGAGGTACGCTTCCCTGCCCTGTTGCCCGCCCCCGCGTTGCCTGAGCACGACCCGGTGCGCCAGGGCTTCGCGCTGTTCCAGCAGAACTGCCTGGCCTGCCACCGCCTCAATGGCGCAGGCGACGCGCAATTCGGCCCGGACCTGAACCTGCCGCACAACCCCACCGAGTATTTCCAGCCGGCGTTCCTGCGCCAGTACATCCGCGACCCGCAGAGCCTGCGGCGGTGGCCGCAGGCAAGGATGCCGGGGTTTTCCACGCAGGTGCTCAACGAGCAGGAGCTCGATGCGCTGCTGGCGTATCTGAAACATATGGCGGGGCGTAAACAGTGAAGCCGATCTTGCGCAGATTGTAGGAGCGGCCTCGTGCCGCGAAAGGGCCGCGTAGCGGCCCCAGGATTTCAGCGTCAAAGTGGAAATCGTCGGGACTGCTCTGCAGCCCTTTCGCGGCACGAGGCCGCTCCTACAGGTCTCAGGCGATCGGCCGCTCCTGCTTGACGCCCCAGCCTTCGACCTCGCCGCCATAAGGCGAAACTACGCGTTCGAACGATGCCTCGAAAGCGCCAATCCCCCCGTAGGTGGCATACATGACCTTGCTCAGCTCCAGGTGCCAGGCGCCATCGTCACGCTCGCTCACCTGGGCACTGAGCGACTCCCCACGGAACTGCCCCGCCGCCCGGCGCGCGCAGGCCTCGTCGGGGAAAACGGCATAGAACTCAATGGGGTGGATGCGGGTGAAGTCAAAACCGCCAGCTTTCATCTGGCTAAGAACACTGCTGCTGATATCGTCGTTCAGGCTGCTCATGAAACGTCCTCCTGCAATGCAATGGATAGACTTTCCGTGCACAACGCACTCACCTGGCACTTGAGACCTGCCTGGCGTTTAGAGCTGATGCAAAACGAGAATGAAGACGACGCGGACCCGCAGAATAGGCCCACGTCTTCAAGCAGCGTAGTGCCTGAGCCGGCACCTCGCCAGAAACCCGTTATTCAGGGGGCTTCGTCAATAGCGGTGATGGTGACGCCGTTCTGCTCCTTGAGCCAACGCGCCGTCGGGGAAAAGCTGCGGTCCTGAAAATCGTTGAGGTCCAGTTCATCCATCAGCGGAAACAGACGGGAGCGAATCGCCCGTGCGGCATCTTCCTCGCTGGGGCGCTGCTCGGCGTTGAGCAACAGCGATTGCGGTTCGCCCTTCTGGTCAGCAAAGCGCACTTCCCACTCTTTCATCGATCAGCCCTCGCTACCACTACGGTGAGTGAAACTGCGTACTAGCTTGACCCTGACAAGGGGGCAATTGTTCAGCCCCAAGCATGAAACCTGATAAAAAAAGCCCGCCGGGTCAGGGCGGGCTTTTTCGATGCAGCGACTTAGTTACTTCGGCGTGCCATGGACCACACCCGCGGTGTTGTCCAGCAGGCTCTTGGTCGCGGTCTGGATGTACGCCTCCAGTTTTTTCTGCAACTGCGACTCGTCCGGGCTGTCGATCAGCTCGGCCTTGAACTCACGGCCCAGCTGGTAACGGTACATGCGCGGGCTCATGTCCTTGGACTCGATGAGGATGCGGTCACCCTGCACCAGGCCGACGATCTGTTCGCTGCCCGACGGCTTGATGATGCCCACGCCCTGGTCGCCTTCCGGCAGGTTGAGCAGGTCACGGCCCCAGCACTGGTGGCGGGCCTGGCCACCGAGGCGGCCCATGATGGTCGGCACGATGTCGACCTGGGTGCCCACGGTGTGGTTGACCGCGCCGAACTTGTCCTGGATACCCGGGGCAATCAGCAGCAATGGCACGTTGAAGCGGCCCAGGTCCAGCTCGGTGACCTGCTGGTGGTTGCCGAAGCCGTGGTCGCCAACGATGACGAACAGGGTCTCCTTGAAGTACGGCTCCTTGCGCGCCTTCTCGAAGAACTGGCCCAGCGCCCAGTCGGAGTAGCGCATGGCGGTCAGGTGCTCGTCCAGGCGGCCTTGACCGGTGACCTTCTCGACCGGCAGGTCCTTGGGCAGTGCGTACGGGGTGTGGTTGGACAGCGTCTGCAGCAGGGCATAGATCGGCTTCTTGCCGTCATGCTTGGCCAGCTCTTCGTTGCCGCGGTCGAACATGTCCTGGTCGGAAACGCCCCAGGTCGGGTCGGAGAACACCGGATTGACGAAGTCGTTGCGGCCAATGAAGGTGGTCATGCCCTGGTTGCCGAAGAACCCGGACTGGTTATCCCAGGCGAAGTCACCGTTGTAGACGTAGACGTCGTCGTAATCGCGGGCGCTGAGCAGCGCTGGCAGGCCGGACAGCTTGTGGCCGCCTTCCGGAGTCTGCATCAGGTATTCGAAGCCCGGCAGGTTGGGGAAGCAGGCCATGGTGGCGAACATACCCTGGTGGGTATGGGTGCCGTTGGAGAAGAAGCGATCGAACAGCAGCCCCTCTTTGGCCAGCTTGTCGAAATACGGGGTGATGTTGGTCTCGCTGCCCAGGGCGCCCACCGAATGCCCGGCGAAGCTCTCCATCAGGATGACCACCACGTTCTTGATCGGCAGGGTGCGTTCCTGGGGCGGCACGAAGTCGCGACGGATCGCCGCTTCGTCGGCATCGACCAGGGTGTCATGCGGGGTCAGCAGCTGGTCGCGCACGCTCTGGGTGGCCAGGTTCTGGTCCAGGGTCGCTTTCCAGATGTTGGCGCGGTCTTCACCGAAGCGGCTCTTGGCGGCATCGATCAGGGTCAGGGTGCCGTTCAGGCCAAGCTGGTTGACGAAGTTCGAGTCAGTGGTGAACGCATCGCCCCAACGCATGGGCGGGCCCTGGCGCAGGGTGCCACGGGCGGCAACCACGGCGATCAGCAGGATCACCACGAACACCACCAGGCGACCGTACCAAGGCGCCACGGTGCGCGTGCCGGCGCCTTGCAGGCTGGCGTTACCACCACGGGTCAGGCGGTCGATGCCCTTGAACAGCAGGCTCAAGAGCCAGGTGCCGACCAGCCAGGCCAGGATGTAGCGCACCACCGGGAAGCCGTACCAGAGCATGCTCATGACGGTCTTGGGGTCTTCCTTGATGTACTGGAACACCAGGCCGTTCAGGCGCTGGTGGAACTCGCGGTAGAAATCCATCTCCATCAGGCCGAGGAACATCACCACGCTCGACGCGATGGTCAGCCACAGGCGGAACAGGCCACGCCGGGCCATCAGCCAGGGGCTGAGCAGGGCCAACAGCAGCGGAATGCTGATGTACACCACCACCCGCAGGTCGAAGCGCAGGCCGTTGAGGAAACCTTCGGCCACGGTCGAGTAAGGGGTGTCGCCGATCATGTCGCTGTTGTAGACCAGCAGCGCCAGGCGCACGAGGCTGAGCATCAGCATGATCACCAGGCCGCTGAGCAGCGTATAGGCCAGGTGGGATTTCAGGGTCGGCGAGAACGAGCCTCGCGCGCCCCCTTGCTTCAGGGCGTCCGTGATAGCCATGAATGGAGAGGTCCTAGGATTGCGGGTTTGCGAAAAGGGCGAAATCGCCGACAGCCAGGCCTTGCCATCGATCATGGCACCGGACCAGAGCGGCATTGTGCGGCGCGGATTCTCGAAAATCGAGTGTGAAAATTTTGTCGATAGCGCTTGTCACAGGCTATGGCAGGATAGGCCTTGTCGTCGGCAAATTGTAACTGCTGATGCCAGCTTTTCGCGGTATCAGGTGATCAGATCCGCAGGTTGCCCCGCGGGCCGGCAATGGCCCAGATGATCAGCCCCAGCACCGGCAGCAGCACGATCAGCAGGATCCACAACACCTTGATACCGACTTCGGCGCTGCTTTTGAGTACGTTCAGCACTGCCCAGATGTCCAGGGCAAGGATGACCAGGCCAACCAGCCCGTTGAAAGTAGAGCCCATGCCGCTGCTCCCGTGCGGTGAATGTGAGCCAGAGCATAGCTGGCTATGGCCTCGATAGAGGGGAATCCTTGGTCCCACGGGCCAGTCAGTGGATAGACTGGCAGCATTCATCGCTTCGAGGTCCGCATGCCCCCAGCCCATAACCACAACGCCGCCCCCTTCTCGCCACTCGGCGCCTGGCGGCAACAGGCCCGCACCACACCCTGGCTCAGCGCCGGCCTGGGCTTGAGCCTGCTGGCCATCATCGCACTGCTGCTGGCGAGCATCTGGAATGCGCTCAATGGCGATCATGCCGACCACCTGCCCCTGGCCACCCTCGGCGGCCTGTCCGGCTTTGCGGCCACCGCGCTGGGCGCGGTGCTGGCGGTGGTGCTGCGCGACGTCAGCGCGCGCAGCCAGGACGTGATGCTCGGTTTTGCCGCCGGCATGATGCTCGCCGCCAGTTCCTTCTCCCTGATTCTTCCCGGCCTCGACGCTGCCCGCGAGATCACCGGCAACGGCCCGGCCGCAGCCTTCACCGTGGTGCTGGGCATGGGCCTGGGCGTGCTGCTGATGCTCGGCCTCGACCGTTTCACCCCGCACGAGCACGAAAGCACGGGCCCCTGTGGCCCGCAAGCCGAGCGGGTGAGCCGGGTGTGGCTGTTCGTGCTGGCCATCACCCTGCACAACCTGCCCGAAGGCATGGCCATCGGTGTGAGTTTCGCCAACGGCGACATGAGCATCGGCCTGCCACTGACCAGCGCCATCGCCATCCAGGACATTCCCGAGGGCCTGGCTGTCGCCCTGGCCCTGCGCGCCACGGGGCTGTCCAACTTCAAGGCGGCGCTGGTGGCGATCGGCTCCGGCCTGATGGAGCCGCTGGGTGCGGTGATCGGCCTGGGCATCTCCACCGGCTTCGCCCTGGCCTACCCGATCAGCATGGGCCTGGCGGCGGGAGCGATGATCTTCGTGGTGTCCCACGAGGTCATTCCGGAGACCCACCGCAACGGCCACCAGACCTCGGCGACACTGGGGTTGATGGGCGGGTTTGCGGTGATGATGTTTCTCGATACCGCGTTGGGTTGAAACTGACAACTGCCTTCAGGGCCATTTCGCCGCTGCGATTTACCCGCGAAAAGAGCGGCGCAGATTTCAGACGTGCACAGCGACCTTCAACGCTTCCAGCGCCGGCTCGACCTTGATCCCCACCGCAGCGCCCAGCTCCAGCACCCGCGCCAAGTCGTTCTGCCCCACCATCACCACCTGCAACTCGTCGTCGAGCAACTGGCTGAAGTTCAGCAGCACATAACCGCCGGCTTCCTTGTTCAGCGCGCCCATCTGCACCTGGATGCGGTTGAGCGCGGTCAACGGCTCGGTACGTGCCAGTTGCTTGGGCTTGAGGGTGAACGGCACGCTCTTGTCGAACGAATCGCTGATCTGCTGGAACAGGTCCTGGTAGTTGTCGGCCTGGAACAGCACGGTGTCAGGCAGGCTGCCGACCACCACCCATTCGCCCAGCGGGAACGGGAAGGTATCGTCGTAATTGATGTCTGGGTTGGCGGCCAGGAAGGCGGCGGGGTCGGCGTAAGCCTGGGCGGCCTCGTCGGCGATGCGCTCGATATCCTCATCGCGCATGCAGCCGGCAGCGATGAGGCGGATGAGTTCGAGCAACTGGTCTTTCATGGGGGGGCCCTGCGGGTTGGCGTGAAAAGGCGCCAAGGATAGCCGCAAACGCCCCCGGGCCGTTAGCCGGCGAGTGCTTCGAGGCGCGCTGCGGCGTCCATCGCGCCCATGGTGCGCGCCGCCATCAGTGCGGTGGCGCCCCCGGCATCGCGGTGCGCCGGGTCGGCGCCCTGGGCCAGCAGGTAGTCGATGATCTCCAGACGATTGAACATCGCCGCCAGCATCAGCGCAGTGCGGCCGTCCGCTGCGGCGGCGTCCACGGGCACGCCCTGTTCCAGCAGCAGGCGAATCATCGCCAGGTCGCCCTTGAATGCCGCGCCGGCGATGGGCAACTGGCCGTTGTCGTTGGCGATCAGTGGGTCGGCACCGTGGCCGAGCAGCACCTGCACCGCCTCATGGTGGCCGTGGTAGCTGGCCAGCATCAGCAGGGTATCGCCCTTGTGGTTGCGTAAATCGACCGGCAAGCCGCTGTCGAGCAGGCGCCCGAGCATCGGCGCATCGCCACGGCGGGCACGCTCGAAGACTTCTTCGGCGAATGCGGCGGTTTCTTCGGCGGTCATGGGCGCGGGCTGTTGGTTGGACATCTGGAACCTCCTGGCAATTGAATGGGCCCAAGTGTTGGTCAGGCACCGCCAGTGGGTCAAAGGTTCAGATTCTATGGGGGGCAGAGACAGAAGCTATGACCGTGCAAATTGCACTGTGCAAATTGCACGACCTTGCAGAATGCAATCCAGAGCGTTCCCAAATAAGCGATAAGTCATTGTTTATAAAGGATTTTTTACAACGAGAAGAATGGCACGATCACTGCAAAACCCAACTCATGTCTGCCCACACATCAGTCAGGAGTTGATATGGACCTCATCCAGCAAAAGTTCGTCTCGGTGTTTTCCGCTTATCAGGTGGACACGAAGGCCCGCCCGGACGGCGGTGTGCTGCTGACCTTGCGCGCCGCCGATGGCGTGGTCACCCGCCGAGTGCTGAGCTACGCGCAACTGCACAGTGCCGAACAGCTGTCGTGGGCGATCAGTGCGCTGCGC
The DNA here is from genome assembly GCF_039673365.1 of Pseudomonas sp. TWI923. Classification (NCBI taxonomy): domain Bacteria; kingdom Pseudomonadati; phylum Pseudomonadota; class Gammaproteobacteria; order Pseudomonadales; family Pseudomonadaceae; genus Pseudomonas; species Pseudomonas sp. TWI923. The sequence continues at coordinate 25,505 of NZ_JBDJLM010000049.1, forward strand.
CGTGACCTCGCCGAACAGGCCAGCGAACTGCCAGTGATCTCCAGGCTGCAAAGCCAGCAGCGCTTCGCGCTGCCAACCTACCGCTAAGCGGCTGTTTCAGAGCTCGCCAAACCCTGGGAACTGCCGGGCACCGGCATCACCGGTGAAACGCGGCTGCACGCCCTGCTCGCTGGCGTGCAGCCGCAACGCCAGGCAGAACGGCGTGTCCCCCAGGTCAAGCCAGCGCCGGGTGCCAGCCGGCACCACCAGCACATCATCTTTTTCGCACAGCACGGCATAGACGAAATCGCCCAGGCGCAGGCTCAGCTGCGCACGCCCGCTGATCAGCGCGAACACTTGCTCGTCGTCATGCACATGCTCGTCGCGCAAGTCGACCTCGGCGGGGTCGTCGCCATCGCGGCTGAGCAGCCTGAAGGTTGCGCTGCCATGCTCGCTCATCAGCCGGTCAAGCGGTGCGCGGCACGCGTCCAGCACCTCGCTCAGGCTGCTGCCAGGACGCAGGCGCGCGCCGGATTCCCAGCGCGCCAGGCGTACACCCTGCTCGGCCAGGGTGGCGACGATGTCGTCGTGGTGGGTCAGTACCTTGTTCGCAAGCTCGGGGCTGCTGCTGTGGAAAACGCTGAGGATGCTCATCAGGGGTCGTTCCTGCTGTCTTTCAAACGGAGGGCAATGATAACGGCTGCCGCCAGTGCCGCGACGCTGGCCATACCAAAGGTGAAGTGCGGGCCCAGCAGTTTCCAGCTGTAACCCGAATACAGCGCGCCCAGCGCACCGCCGGTGCCGGACAATGCGGCGTACAACGCCTGGCCCTGGCCCTGCTGGCGGGCACCGAAGCTGGACTGCACGAAGGCGATGCTGGCGGCGTGGAAGCAACCGAAGGTGGCGGCGTGCAACACCTGGGCAAGCACCAGCACCGCCGGGATATCCGCCAGGTTGCCCAGCAGCAGCCAGCGCACGGCGGCCAGCAGGAAGCTCGCCAGCAGCACCCGGCGTACCGAAAAACGCGCAAAGATGCGGCTCATGGCCATGAACACCAGCACCTCGGCCACCACCCCCAGCGCCCACAGCAGGCCGATCGCACCGCGGCTATAGCCCAGCGACTCCAGGTGCAGGGTGAGGAAGGTGTAGTACGGGCCGTGGCTGAGTTGCATCAGCCCCACGCACAGGTAGAACGCCAGCACGCCCGGGGCCAGCAACTGCTTGAGGAAGCCCCCTGCCCCGCGCCGCTCGGCATGCTCCGGCGGCTGGGCGTTGGGCACCCACAGGCTGGCGGCGACGATGCCGGCCATGATGGTCACCAGGGCCACCGGGTAGATGTCCAGGCTCAACTGTTCGAACAGGCGCCCCAGGCCGACCACGGTGAGGATGAAGCCGATCGAGCCCCACAGCCGCACCTGGCTGTAGCGCGCGGTCTGGCCGTGCAGGTGGGCCAGGGTGATCACCTCGAACTGCGGCAGTACCGCATGCCAGAAGAACGCGTGCAGGGCCATCACCAACGCCAGCCAGGCGTAGCTCTTGCCGAAGAAGATCAGCGAGAAGGTCGCCAGGGTCGACAAAGCCCCCAAACGCACGATCAACAGGCGCTGGCCACTGCGGTCACCCAGCCAGCCCCACAGGTTGGGGGCGACGCAACGCATCAGCATGGGGATGGCCACCAGCTCGCCGATGCGTGCCGGGGAAAAGCCCAGGTGATCGAAGTACAGGGCCAGGAACGGCGCCGTGGAACCGAGCAGGGCGAAGTAGAAGAGGTAGAAGCTGGACAGGCGCCAGTAGGGGATGGGGGGCATGGGGCAAGCTCGGTGGTTGTCTGTACCGGCCTCATCGCCTGTAGGAGCGGCCTTGTGTCGCGAAAGGGCTGCGCAGCAGCCCCTGGATCTCAGCGTTTTCACATCGATTGCCGGGGGCGCTTTGCGCCCCTTTCGCGACACAAGGCCGCTCCTACAGGCGATGAGGCTCGAACAATCTGATCAGAGCTGGCCCAGCACCGGGGTATTCACCTTCACATCGGCATTCTGCCCGCGGTGGCGCAGCAGGTGGTCCATCAGCACGATGGCCATCATCGCCTCGGCGATCGGCGTGGCACGGATACCGACGCACGGATCGTGACGGCCCTTGGTGATCACTTCCACCGGGTTGCCATCGATGTCGATCGAGCGGCCCGGCGTGGTGATGCTGGAGGTCGGCTTGAGCGCCAGGTGGGCGACGATCGGCTGGCCGGAGGAAATGCCACCGAGAATGCCGCCGGCGTTGTTGCTGAGGAAGCCTTCCGGCGTCATTTCGTCGCGGTGTTCGGTGCCGCGCTGGGCGACGCAGGCGAAACCGGCGCCGATCTCAACGCCCTTGACGGCGTTGATGCTCATCAGTGCATGGGCCAGCTCGGCGTCGAGGCGGTCGAAGATCGGCTCGCCCAGGCCCGGCATCACGCCCTCGGCCACCACGGTGATCTTCGCCCCGACCGAATCCTGGTCACGGCGCAGTTGGTCCATGTAGGCCTCGAGCTCCGGCACCTTGGCCGGGTCGGGGCTGAAGAAGGCGTTGTCTTCCACCGAGTCCCAGGTCTTGAACGGGATCTCGATCGGACCGAGCTGGCTCATGTAGCCGCGCACGCGGATGCCCTGGGTGGCCAGGTATTTCTTGGCGATGGCACCGGCGGCCACGCGCATGGCGGTCTCGCGCGCCGAGCTGCGCCCGCCGCCGCGGTAGTCGCGCTCGCCATACTTGTGGTGGTAGGTGTAGTCGGCGTGGGCCGGGCGGAACAGGTCCTTGATCGCCGAGTAGTCCTTGGACTTCTGGTCGGTGTTGCGGATCAGCAGGCCGATCGAGCAGCCGGTGGTGCGGCCTTCGAACACGCCGGAGAGGATCTCCACTTCATCCGCTTCCTGGCGCTGGGTGGTATGCCGGCTGGTGCCGGGCTTGCGCCGGTCAAGGTCATGCTGCAGATCGGCCAGGGAGATTTCCAGGCCGGGCGGGCACCCATCGACAATGGCGACCAACGCCGGGCCATGGCTTTCGCCAGCGGTGGTGACAGTGAACAGCTTGCCGTAGGTATTGCCGGACATGGACGCTCCGCGAAATCAGCCTGAGTGGGACGAAAGCAGCAGTATACGGAAAACGCCACAGGATGGGTTGCCCATGCCGGCCTCTTCGCGGGTAAACCCGCTCCCACAGGTGCTACTGTGTGTTCGAAACCGGCGCTGGCCCTGTGGGAGCGGGTTTACCCGCGAAGAGGCCGGCACAGGTCAACTCGACGCGCCGCACGAACCTTCCCCTTCCGGCTCTGTCTTACCCTCACCTCCCCAAGCAGCCCCCGTCCATGAAGTCGCGCCTCATCACCCTGCTCCTAATGCTGTGCGCCGGCCTGGCCCACGCGGCCGCACCTACCGTGCTGCAACGCCCGATCGACCTGGACACCGGCCAGGGCGTGCTGCACGGCAGCCTGCTGTTGCCGCAGCAGGACACCCCGCCGCCGGTGGTGCTGATCATCGCGGGTTCCGGCCCCACCGACCGCGACGGCAACAACCCGGCCTCCGGGCGCATCGACAACCTCAAGCGCCTGGCCTTGCTGCTGGCCGGCGAACACATCGCCAGCGTGCGCTACGACAAGCGCGGGGTGGCCGCCAGCCAGCCGGCCACCCCGGACGAGCGCGATCTGAGCGTCGAGCGCTACGTCGCCGACGCCGTGGCCTGGGGCCAGAAACTGCGCCACGACCCACGTTTCGGCCCATTGATCCTGGTCGGCCACAGCGAGGGGGCACTGATTGCCAGCCTGGCCGCCGAGCAGGCCGGCGCCAGCGCGGTCATCACCCTGGCCGGCAGCGGCCGCCCGGTGGCCGATGTGCTGCGCGAGCAGTTGGCCCAGCGCCTGCCGGCGGCGCAACTGGCCGGCGGCGTGGCCCTGATCGATCGCCTGCAGGCCGGGCAGACCAGCCTGGATGTACCGGCCCCGCTGCGCCAGGTGTTCCGCCCCAGTGTGCAGCCGTACCTGATTTCGCTGCTGCGCCAGGACCCGGCGGCGGCGTTCGCCAGGCTCCAGGTGCCGGCGCTGATCATTCAGGGGCGCAACGACGTGCAGGTAGAGGTTGCCGACGCCGAGCGGCTCAAGGCCGCCAAGCCCGACGCGCAACTGGCGCTGATCGACGGCATGAACCACATGTTGCGCATCAGCCCCCGGGACATGCGCCAGCAACGCGACAGCTACAGCAATCCCGAACTGCCGCTGGCCCGCGAACTGGGCGAACGGATCGTCGCCTTCATCCATGGCCTGCCGCCGGCCTGAGCTTTCCTGCCGCCGCAGGCTCAGGTCTTGGCGATGGCTGCCGATAACGCGGCATGAGAAGGCGGTGACTGCGCGTGCGATGTCCACCAGCACCCGGCCGCCGCGCACCTGAGGATTGCCCTGATGACCGATGCTCCCGCCGCCGCCGAGGCGACCGAAGAACAAGCCCCGGAAAGCGCCCCGCAGCCGTGGGCGGACCTGGCTGCCGAACACTTCCAGCTGCTGCGCCTGGCCGCCCTGCCGACCGATCGCAACAGCGGCGCCCGCCCGCTGCGCTTCGTCCAGTTCGGTTACGCCGAGCGGCATGACAAGGCCCATAGCCTGCTGCGCATGGAAATCCGCCTGCCCGGGCAGAAAGTGCGCAAGGAACAGAACCAGCTGGATATTCGCGTCGATCACGAACAGCGCCTGGTGCGCATCGGCAGCGACGCTGGCCTGCAGCTGGAGCCGCTCAATCGTGGGCTTGGCCGCTACCTGCTGGCCCAGGCGGTGCAATGGCTGCAGCAGCGCTGCTCGGGCTACCACATCGAAGGCATGAGCCTGCCGAACAAGGACGCGCTGAACGAAGACACGCGCCTGCGCCGCGACCATGTGCTGACCAGCGTCGGCCTGGCCGTGGAGTACAGCGAAGGCCAGATACTCAAGGGCGCCGTGGTGGAAACCACAGTGGGCCAGCTCAAGGGCGGCTGGAATACCGAGAAGGTGCAGCGGGTCGACATCCTCGACGCCGCCGGCATGCTGCAGCAGGCCGAGCAGAACCTGATGGAAAAGGAAGCGCAGCTGCGCGAGCGCGACGAGCGTGTGGCCAAGTACCGCCGCGAGGACAATGGGCTGCGCTTCACCATCACCTGCCTGGTGGCCTTTGCGGTGTTCCAGGCCGGGCTGCTGATCTGGATTGCCACTCGCTGATAAAAGCTGGGGCCGCTTTGCGGCCGGTTCGCGACACAAGGCCGCTCCTACAGAGGTACGCGGTCTCCTGTAGGAGCGGCCTTGCCGGGGCGCCGGACCGGCCGGATAGGGCTGCACAGCAGCCCCAGTTCACCGAACGCCGATCAAACCCGCGAAGCGAACAGTTCCTGATGCTGCCGGCACTGCTCGGCAGTCAGCATGAACACCCCGTGCCCGCCGCGCTCGAACTCCAGCCAGGCAAAGTCCACCTCGGGGTACAACGCCTCGACATGCACCTGGCTGTTGCCCACTTCGACAATCAGCAAACCCTTCTCGGTCAGATGGTCAGCCGCCTCGGCGAGCATGCGCCGCACCAGGTCCAGGCCGTCATTGCCGCAGGCCAGGCCCAGTTCGGGCTCGTGGTGGTATTCGGCCGGCATGTCGGCGAAGTCTTCCGAGTCGACGTAGGGCGGGTTCGACAGGATCAGGTCGAAGCGCTGCCCCGGCAGGCCAGCGAAGCCATCACCCTGCACGGTGTAGACCCGCGTATCCAGCCCGTGTCGCTCGATGTTCTGGTTGGCCACTTCCAGGGCGTCGAAGGACAGGTCGCCCAGCACCACCTCAGCCTCCTGGAACACCTCGGCAGCGACGATGCCGATGCAACCGGAGCCGGTGCACAGGTCGAGGATGCGCGCAGGTTCCGCCGCCAGCCACGGCTCGAAGCGTTTTTCGATCAACTCGCCAATCGGTGAGCGAGGCACCAGCACACGCTCGTCGACAATGAACGACATGCCGCAGAACCACGCCTCGCCCAGCAGGTAGGCGGTCGGTACCCGCTCCTCGATACGGCGCTTGAGCAAGTGCATCAAACGCACCCGCTCGTCGTCCTCCAGTTGGCAGTCCAGGTAGCTGTCGGCCACCTCCCACGGCAGGTGCACGGCGCCGAGCACCAGCAGGCGGGCCTCGTCCCAGGCATTGTCGGCACCGTGGCCGAAGAACAGCTCATGCTCATGGAAGCGGCTGACCGCCCAGCGGATATGGTCGCGCAGGGTGCGCAGGCGGGATGTGATCACGGAAGACTCCTTTTCAGACAGGCCAAAAGTCTAACAGCCCACACCACACAAATGCTCTCTCCGATAGCCGAATGGATAGCCACAGGCCAGTAACCATGCCGCCTGCAATGTCAACCATTCACATTGGCGCCAAGGCAAGGGAGAATAGGGGCACAAAAGCCCTACCCAAGGAGCCCTTGATGTCCGTTCCAACCACGATGTTCCGCCTCAGCGGCCGCGACTACCCGCCGGCCAAGCTGGGCCAAGCCAGCCTGATCGTCATCGACGCGCAAAAGGAGTACCTGAGCGGTCCGTTGGCGCTGTCGGGCATGGACGAGGCCGTGGCCAACATCGCCCGGTTGCTCGACGCTGCCCGCAAGGCCGGGCGCCCGATCATCCACGTTCGCCACCTGGGCACCGTCGGCGGCCTGTTCGACCCGCAGGGCGCGCGCGGCGAGTTCATCCCGGGCCTGGAGCCGCTGGCCGGTGAGACCATCATCGAAAAGCGCATGCCCAACGCCTTCAAGAACACCAAGCTGCACGAAACGCTGCAGGAGCTCGGCCACCTGGACCTGATCGTGTGCGGCTTCATGAGCCACTCCAGCGTCAGCACCACCGTACGCCGCGCCAAGGACTATGGTTATCGTTGCACCCTGGTGGAAGATGCCTCGGCGACCCGCGACCTGGCCTTCAAGGACGGGGTCATCCCGGCCGCACAGATTCACCAGTGCGAGATGGCCGTGATGGCCGACAACTTCGCCTGCGTGGCCCCTACCGCCAGCCTGGTCTGAACCAGGCACCGCCCGGCGGACGGGCGGAACCCAAGGGCGCACAGCAGGTCGAAACCCGGATCAGCGACACCCGATCCCGAGGAATTCGAATGAAGCTCAAAGGCAGTTTCGATGCCAGACGCCTACGCCAGCGCGAGCCGCGCAACTGGGGCGCGCGCCTGGCCGCCGCCTTCTCCGTCCTGCTGGCCACCCTGGGCATCCTGCTCGCCATGGCCGGCATCGCCGGCCTGCTGGGCAACTACCCCGCCCTCGCCGAACTCAATGCCAACCGCCCACTCGCGGCCACACTGACTGTGGTCGGGCTGTTGCTGCTGTATGTCGGCGTGCGCTTCTGGCGGCGCAGCCGCATTCGCCTGCGCCGCGGGCGTGAGCTGAACCTGTCGCCGCATTTGATGAAAAAACACGACTGATATCCCGTTCGTCAGTACCGGCCTCATCGCCGGCAAGCCGGCTCCCACAGCGACCGTGTCAATCCTGAACCCAGTGTCATCCTGTGGGAGCCGGCTTGCCGGCGATGAGGCCCGCACCATTAACTCAAGACTTCACTAAGGCCCACACTCGCGTAAACTACGCCGCCCACGTGGAGGCACCATGCAAGACGACGATTTTTCCCTCTTCCGCAGCGAAGTGCGCGGGGTCAAGCAGATCAAGCACGACCGCGCCGAAGTCGGCAAAGCCAAGGCCGATCGCAAGCAGTTGGCCGGCCTGCGCCAGGCGGCGACCATCCGCAGCGACCAGCCACTGGTGGTCGACGGCCTGTCCGACCAGTTCGTCATCGACGTCGGTGCCGAAGACGAGCTGATGTGGCGCCGCGACGGCGTGCAGGAAGGCCAGATCCGCAAACTCAAGCTCGGCCAGATCGCCTTCGAGGGCAGCCTCGACCTGCACGGCATGAGTGTGGAGAAAGCCCGCGAGATCCTCTGGGACTTCATCGCCGAGGCCACCAAGCTGGAAGTACGCTGCGTGCGCGTCACCCACGGCAAGGCCGCGCGTATCGACGGCAAGCGCCCGATGATCAAGAGCCACGTCAACACCTGGCTGCGCCAGCACCCGCAGGTGCTCGGCTTTGCCTCGTGCCAGGCCCGCCACGGCGGTACCGGCGCTGTGTATGTCATGCTCAAGCGAACCATGCTCGAAGGCCGCGACGAGTGACATCGCGCTTGCAGCGCCGCCGCCGCCGCCGTACCCTTCGCCTTTGCGAAATTTTCCACAGGTAGATCCATGTCCCTGGAACAGAACTACACCGAGATCCTCAGCCAACTGGGTGAGGACGTCTCCCGCGAGGGCCTGCTCGACACGCCCAAGCGGGCTGCAAAGGCCATGAAGTACCTTTGCCGCGGTTATGAGCAGACCCTGGAAGAAGTCACCAACAACGCGCTGTTCAGCTCCGACAACAGCGAAATGGTGCTGGTCCGGGACATCGAGCTGTATTCGATGTGCGAACACCACATGCTGCCGTTCATCGGCAAGGCCCATGTCGCCTACCTGCCCAAGGGCAAGGTACTGGGCCTGTCGAAAGTGGCGCGCATCGTCGACATGTTCGCCCGTCGCCTGCAGATCCAGGAAAACCTCAGCCGCCAGATCGCCGAGGCCGTGCAACAGGTGACCGGTGCCGCCGGCGTGGCCGTGGTGATCGAAGCCAAGCACATGTGCATGATGATGCGCGGTGTCGAGAAGCAGAACTCCACCATGCTCACCTCGGTGATGCTCGGCGAGTTCCGTGACAACGCCGCTACCCGCAGCGAGTTCCTCAGCCTGATCAAGTGATCGGCCTATGATCCGCAGCCGACCCCCAGGGGTCGGCTTTTTGTTTTGTGCGCCTCAACCAGATCAGGAGTCAGTCATGATCGTCAAAGCCCTGCGGGTAGGCCTCGGCCAGCTCATCGTGTTCGGCGACTGGATCAGCCGCCCGGCCAAGAAGAAGCGTGATGCCTCGGCCCAGGCGCGCGTTGAACAGGACGCCAAGGGCCTTGCCCTGTACCAGTTCCACGCCTGCCCGTTCTGCGTGAAAACCCGTCGCACCCTGCACCGCCTCAACGTGCCGGTGGCGCTGCGCGACGCCAAGAACGATGCCCAGCACCGCCAGGCGCTGCTCGAAGGCGGTGGCCGGGTGAAGGTGCCATGCCTGCGCATCGATGAAGGCGACAAGGTGACCTGGATGTATGAGTCCAAGGACATCATTGCCTACCTGGACAAGCGCTTCGCGGCAGTCTGAGGGCTCGCACCCTCTGTAGGAGCGGCCTTGTGCCGCGAAAGGGGCGCGAAGCGGCCCCGGATTTTTGCGCCACTGCCGAAATTGCCGGGGCTGCTATGCAGCCCTTTCGCGACACAAGGCCGCTCCTACAAAGGCCGCACAAGATCTTCCAGCCTCAATCCACCATCGGCACATGCCGCGGATGGCTGGCCACGCGCGCCAGCCAGGCTTGCACCGCCGGATAGGCAGAAAGATCAAACCCGCCCTGATGCGCCACATGGGTGTAGGCATACAACGCCACGTCGGCAATCGAATACTGCTCGCCGACCAGGTACGGCGTCATCTCCAGCTGCTTGTTCATCACCTTGAGCGCCTTGTAGCCGCCCTTGTGCAGCCCCTTGTATTCCTCCAGTCGCTCGTCCGGCAGCCCCAGGTAGAACTGGATGAACCGCGCCACTGCGATATACGGCTCATGGCTGTACTGTTCGAAGAACTGCCACTGCAGCACCTGGGTGCGCAGGCGTGGCTCGCTGGGCAGGAACTCGCTGCCATCGGCGAGGAAGTTCAGGATGGCGTTGGACTCCCACAGGCAAGTGCCATCCTCCAGCTTGAGCACCGGCACCTTGCCATTGGGGTTCATGGCCAGGAACTCGGGGGTTTCGGTCTCGCCCTTGAGAATGTCCACCGCCTGCCACTCGTACGGGCGGTCCAGCAAGCTGAGCATCAGCTTGACCTTGTAGCAGTTGCCCGATTGGTAATCGCCATACACTTTGTACATCGTCCCTCCCCTTTCACGCAGTTGCAGAACCGTGGCCAATAGTTGGCGACTGTACGGCTAAATGCAATGCCTGCTGTATGGCAAGGATCAAGCCATGGCACGGTAGCCTGAAAAAAATGCTTACACCTGTACAAGGAATTCACCCTATGACCGATGCCACCACCGTGCCCCTGCGCCCGCTGGCAGACAGCTCCCCCTCGGCGGTAGTCGCCGGTTTCATCGCCATGCTCACCGGCTACACCAGCTCGCTGGTGCTGATGTTCCAGGCCGGCCAGGCGGCAGGCCTGACCAGCGCGCAGATCTCGTCGTGGATCTGGGCGCTGTCGATCGGCATGGCGGTGTGCAGCATCGGCCTGTCACTGCGCTACCGCACGCCGATCACCGTGGCCTGGTCGACGCCCGGTGCGGCACTGCTGATCACCAGCCTCGGTGGCGTGAGCTACGGCGAAGCCATCGGCGCCTACATCACCTGCGCCGTGCTGGTGCTGATCTGCGGGCTCACCGGCAGCTTCGAACGGCTGGTCAAGCGCATTCCCGCGTCGCTGGCCTCCGCCTTGCTGGCGGGCATCCTGTTCAAGATCGGCAGCGAGATCTTCGTCGCCGCCCAGCACCGTACCGTGCTGGTGCTGGGCATGTTCTTCAGCTACCTGCTGGTCAAGCGCCTGTCCCCGCGCTACTGCGTGCTGGCCGCGCTGCTGGTGGGCACCGCGCTGTCCGGCGCGCTGGGCCTGCTGGACTTCAGCGGCTTCCAGCTCGAGGTAGCCACCCCGGTGTGGACCACGCCCAGCTTCTCGCTGGCGGCGACCATCAGCATCGGCATCCCGTTGTTCGTGGTGGCGATGACCTCGCAGAACATGCCCGGGGTCGCCGTGCTGCGCGCCGACGGCTACCAGGTGCCGGCGTCGCCGCTGATCTCGGCCACCGGCTTCGCTTCGCTGCTGCTGGCGCCGTTCGGTTCCCACGGGGTCAACCTGGCGGCCATCAGCGCGGCCATCTGCACCGGGCCGCACGCCCATGAAGACCCGCGCAAGCGCTACACCGCTGCGGTCTGGTGCGGGATCTTCTACGGTATCGCCGGTACCTTCGGCGCCACCCTGGCGGCGCTGTTCGGCGCCCTGCCCAAAGAGCTGGTGCTGTCGATCGCCGCGCTGGCGCTGTTCGGGTCGATCATGAATGGCCTGAGCGTGGCCATGGGCGAGGTGCGTGAGCGTGAGGCGGCGCTGATCACCTTCATGGTAACGGCATCGGGGTTCACCCTGTTCTCGATCGGGTCGGCGTTCTGGGGGATTGTGGCGGGGGTACTGACCTTGCTCATCCTCAGCCCGCGCAAGGGCTGAAAACGCTATCGCGGGGCAAGCCCGCTCCCACGCAAGATAACGG